>JAQIBO010000200.1 GCA_027859055.1 Spirochaeta sp. | reverse complement strand
CGGCTGGGTCCGCGCGTGTTTCGGTTGGTGTGCCAATGCTCCCGACGACCATTAGCTTATAGTCCTAATTCAATTGGGAGAAGAACTATGAGTACAAAGCACGACAAAAAACCGTATGTCGTCGACATTGAAAAACTGACCACTGACAACACCAACTTTCGGACCGCCGAATGGACCGGAGGGTTCCTCCAGATGACTACGATGTCAATCGCGGTGGGCGGAGAGGTTGGATTTGAAATCCATAAAGACACCGATCAATTTCTGCGCATTGAAGCGGGAAACGCGCGGGTTGTGATGGGAAAAGACAAGAACAACCTGGACTTCGAACAGGAGGCCAAAGCCGACGACGCGATCTTTGTTCCCTCCGGGTACTGGCACAACATCCACAACATCGGGGATGAGCCCTTGAAGCTGTATTCGATCTACGCCCCGCCGCACCACGCCCCCGGCACGATCCATGAAACGTATGAGATCGCGATGGCCTCTGAGGAGGATGAGGACTGAGTCCCCGCTACGCCAGCCGGTAGCCCTGCCGTCGGACCTGCTCCGACAGGTTGGGACGCTGGGGAGCACTGACGCGGCGGGCGCTGTGTTCGAGCCACCCGTATTCATCGTCCGCAATCTGCTCCGCCGCGGACCCGTCGGGGCGTGTTCCCGGCTGGTGGCGGTCGCGATAGATCCCGGTAGCACGCATTATTTCGTCGTAGTCAAACAGGGTCTGGTCATCGACGGGCGTAAACGTCTCGCAGTGGAGGACTCCGTCCAGGGAGAGGCGCGGCTTGGTCCGTCGTGACGGCCGGGCCGGTACGCCGAGGGTCATGCCTGCGATTGGAAAGACGTGTTCCGGCAGGCCGAGCAGCTCTATGACCGCGGCTGTGTCGTTGCGAAGACCACCGATATAACACGTCCCCAGTCCCATCGCTTCCGCCGCAACAGTAGCGTTTTGCATTGCGACCGCCGTGTCCACCGCCGCTACCAGAAAACTCTCCAACGTTGAGGTGTCTTGAGAATAGCCGCGTAACTCCGCGGCACGATCCAGCCGGGAGCGATCGGCAAGCCACGCGATAAAGACCGGCGCTGCCTCAATGTGCGGCTGCCCGCCACACAGCTCTGCCAGACGACTGCGCGTTGCGGGATTGCGAATAACTATCGCGCTCCAGAGCTGCAGATTGGAGGAGGTTGCGGCGCGCTGTGCGGCCCCCACGATCTCTCGGATCGGTGCATCGTCGATCGGATCGGTGGCATACCGACGACACGACGCGTGTCCCCGGAGCACTTCCATTACTGTGTCTACCGTGTCGTCCATAGTGTACCCCTGGTGTCGCGGGCATGATGCGGGCCGCTACCCGAGCGACTTCACGAGTATATCACCCACCGATGAGGTCGATCCTCCCCCACCCATGTCGCCGGTCAGGAGGGACCGGTCGCCGGTTACGGCCTGTTCTATCGCCTGTAGAACGGCGGCACCGGCAGCGTCGTGGCCGAGGAAATCCAGCATCAGTTTCACCGTCCACACCATCGCGATCGGGTTGGCGATGTTCTTTCCGGCGATTGTGGGTGCGGAGCCGTGGACCGGCTCAAACATACTGGGATACTCCCGTTCGGGGTTGAGGTTGCCACCGGCGGCAAATCCGAGGCCGCCCTGCAGCACGCCGCCCAGGTCGGTGAGGATGTCGCCAAAGAGGTTGGAGGCAACCACCACATCGAAGTCCTCGGGACGCTGAATCATGTACATGCTCATCGCGTCCACGTGGTACTGGTCGGTGGTGATATCGGGATAATCGGCACCGATTTCCGCAAACACCTCGTCCCAGAACACCAGGCTGTGGTTAAGGGCGTTACTCTTGGTGACGCTGGTCAGCTTGGATACCGTCTTGCGGCCCAGCGCCTTGCGCTGCTCCGCCCGGGACTGCGCAAGGTCATAGGCGTAGCGCATCACCCGTTCGGTGGTCTTGCGGGTAAACACCGAGGTCTGTACGACCGTTTCGTCCGGGGTGCCGTGCTTTATCCGACCGCCGACACCGGCGTACTCACCCTCGGTGTTCTCGCGGACAAACACCATGTCCAGGTCCGCCGGGCCCTTGCCTTTCAGCGGGCAATCCAGATCGGTCAGCAGTTTGACCGGTCGAAAGTTGACGTACTGGTCAAAACCCTGCCGGATGCGGAGAAGCAGTTCTCGCAGGCTGATATGGTCGGGAACGCCGGGAAAACCGACCGCTCCCAGAAGTATTGCATCGGTGTCACGGAGGCGCTCCATTCCATCGGCAGCCATCATGCGGCCGGTTTTGGTGTAGTACTCACAGCCCCAGTCGTAGTGGTCGTAGGAGACGGAGAACCCGCCGTCGATTTCGGCGATCCGTTCGAGGACGCGCAGCCCCTCGTGCATCACTTCCGTACCGATACCGTCACCGGGAATAACCGCAATTGAATAGTTTTTCATACCGCACCTCCAACGGGGGAGCGGCGACGGGACGGGCTACCAACCGCCCCGACGCCGCGAGAATCATGCTGTGGGGGCCGCCCCCGGAAGAGCCTGTTATGCCAGGATCTGCTTGGCGATCGCCTCGCCCAGCTCGTGGGTCTTGGCGTCGCCGCCCATATCGCGCGTCTTGATTTCACCGGCGCCAAGAACGGTGGCTACCGAGTTGTGGATGTCGTCGGCGGCTTCCTGTTCGTCCAGGTGTTCAAGCATCATCCGGACGCTTTCGATCGTCGCCACGGGGTTGACGATGGCGCGCCCGGTGTACTTGGGAGCGGAACCGTGAATCGGTTCAAACATCGAGGGATAATCTTTTTCCGGGTTGATGTTGGCACCGGCGGCAAAGCCCATTCCCCCCTGAATCATTGCGCCCAGGTCGGTGATGATATCGCCGAAGAGGTTGCTTGCCACGATCACGTCGAAGTAATGCGGGTTTTTCACAAACCACATCGTCATCGCGTCGACCAGGGCCATGTCGGTTTTGATGTCCGGATAGTCCTCGGCAACCTGGTTGTACACGAAGTCCCAGAACACCATCGAGTAGTTGAGCGCGTTGGACTTGGTGCAATTGGTCACCATGCCGACCTTGCCGTCGTCTCCGCCTTTGAGCTTTTTGCGCGACCGCGCCACATCGAAGGCGTAGCGCACCGCCCGCTCGGTTCCCTTCTGGGTGAAATACCCGGTCTGGGTTGCAAATCCCTCGGGCCAGCCCATCTTGTGAAATCCGCCGGCTCCGGCGTACTCACCCTCGGTGTTTTCGCGAATAACCACCATGTCGAGGGTTTCCGGAGTAACACCTTTCACCGGGCTGTACACACCGGGGAAGATCTTGATCGGGCGGACGTTGACGTACTGGTCGAACCCTTTGCGAATCGCCAGAAGCATCGTGAGGCTCACGTGATCCGCCACTTTATTGGCATCACCGATACAGCCGAGAAAGATCGAATCGTAGGGTTTGAGGATTTCCAGGCCGTTTTCCGGCATCATCTCGCCGTTTTTGAGGTAATAATCACAACTCCAGTCGTACCAGGTGGTATCAAACTTGATGGAGTACTTTTTGGTGATCGCGTCCATCACCCGTTCCGCCTCTTTTGTGATCTCCGGTCCGACGCCGTCGCCGGGAATCATCGCCAGTCTGTACTGTTTCATTTCGATATTCTCCTTGAGTTTCTTTGCTTCCTACAACATCGTGTAGGGGTTTTCCAACGTTCGTTTCAGCGTCAACAGAAAGCGTGCCGCCGGTGCCCCGTCGATAAGACGGTGGTCATAGGTCAGTGACAGGTGACTGATCGGACGGATGACCATTTCGTTGTTTCGCGCAACGACCTTGTCCTTGATCGCGCCAACCGCGAGTATCCCGCTTTCCGGGGTATCGATAATCGCGGTGAAGCTGTCAATCTCGTACATCCCCAGGTTGGAAACGCTGAACGTACCGCCGCTCATCTCCTCAGGGGACAACTCTCCGTCACGCGCCCGCTTGGCCAGCACTTTCGCCTCGTCGTGAATCCGTCGAAGCGGTTTGGAGTCCACGTTTCGCAGGACCGGGACGACCAACCCGTCGGTGAGAGCGACGGCAATACCGATGTTGACCGCGGCATACTCGACGATACCGTCCTCCGTGAAGGCGGCGTTCATCCGCGGGTGCTCGGTGAGCGAAATAGCGGTCGCTTTGAGGATGATATCGTTGTAAGAGACGTTGATATCCACCTCTTTCAGTTTATTGCGGAGTCGGACCGCCTCAGACATGTCCACTTCCATCCTGTGGACCGCCTGGGCCGCGGTATCAAGACTCTCTCTCATCCGTCGGGCGATGGTGCGGCGCATACTTGTGAGGGGCGTCGTGTGGTCGTAGGTCGGCACGGACTCACTCGTCTGCCGCGCTACCGCCTGCACGTCCGCCTTCGTGATTTTACCCCGCGTACCGGAACCGGAGACGTCCGAAAGATCCACTCCTGTCTGCTCCGCCACCTTGCGCGCCAACGGTGTCACCTTCGGCGCCGAATCTT
>JAQIBO010000410.1 GCA_027859055.1 Spirochaeta sp. | reverse complement strand
CTCTTTCGCTTTACCCGGATGCTGGTTGCGCTCCGACGCAGTCACCCGATCTTCACGCGGCCGACGTTTTATACCGGTGAGGATACCAGCCGAAGCACCCGTGCCGACATAGAATGGCTGAGTGCCGACGGGCGTCCGTTGGACTGGAATACCGACGCGTCCTGCTTTGCCGTGTATATTGACGGAACGGAACTGGGTGTGCGGGGAGAACGGCTGGACGACGACTTCTACATCCTGTTTAACGCCGGTCGGGACGGGCAACAATTTGTAGTGCCTGCGCCTCCGGCCGGATTGACGTGGTACACGGTGGTTGATACCGCGATGCCCGCGCCGATGGACGTACGGGAGGATCCTCGCGAGGGGTCGGCAGAGGTCGCGGATTTCCGCGAGGTTGCCGGTCGGTCCCTCGTTGTCCTGCGTACCGGCGCGGTGCCTCACGACCGGCCCGTAGCTTGACACCTGTCATTCACAGTGGTATCCATATTGTGCTCGTCTCTTTCCACTCTTACTGCTGACAGGTCTGCGCGCCGTGTCAGGCGGTATTCCCACCAATGCGGTGATCCCGCCGGGATGCCGGGAGGCGATCCATTAATCGGAGGTTACGCTCATGTCGGAAACACTGACTCGTGATGAAACGTTGTATCGGATTCGTCATACCACCGCTCACGTCATGGCTGAAGCTGTTCTTCAGCTCTTTCCGGACGCCAAAATTGCGATCGGACCGCCGATCGATAACGGATTTTATTACGACTTCGATCTTCCCCGCTCCCTCAAACCGGAGGATCTCGAAGAGATCGAGGGCCTAATGCGCGAGATCGTCGCCGGGAAACACGCGCTCACCCGCGAAGTTGTCGGAAAGGAAAAAGCGCGGGAGCTCTTTCACGATCAGCCGTTCAAGCTGGAACTGATCGACGATCTGCCGGAGGACGTCGAGGTGTCCACGTATACCGTGGATACCTTTGTCGACCTTTGTAAGGGACCGCACGTGGAGACGACCGGAGCGATCCACCCCAAGTCGTTCAAGCTGCTGAACATTGCCGGCGCCTATTGGCGGGGCGACGAAAAGCGGCCGATGCTGCAACGCATCTACGGTACTGCCTGGGAAACGCCCAAGGAGTTGCGGGAACACCTCAACTGGCTGGCGGAGATCGAAAAACGGGATCACCGGAAGCTGGGGCGGGCGCTGGACCTGTTTTCCACCCACGAAGAAGCGGGAAGCGGTCTTATCTACTGGCACCCGAAAGGTGCCCGCATTCGCGGTGCGATCGAGGACTTCTGGCGGGAAGAACACCGGAAAGGCGGCTATGAACTGCTTTACACCCCGCATGTGGGCAAGAGCTGGCTCTGGGAAACCTCGGGCCATCTCGATTTTTACAAAGAGAACATGTACTCACCGATGGAGCTGGACAACGCGGATTACTACGCCAAACCGATGAACTGTCCGTTCCACATCATGATTTACAAAACGGACAAACGCAGCTATCGCGACCTGCCGCTTCGCTGGGGCGAGCTTGGCACCGTGTACCGGTACGAGCGCTCCGGCGTACTCCATGGCCTGTTGCGCGTCCGCGGCTTCACCCAGGATGACGCGCACATCTTTTGCAGCCCCGCCCAGATTGAGGACGAAATCCTTGAAGTTCTGCGCTTTTCAATGCGTATGTGGCATGCGTTCGGGTTTGAAAAGATCAAGGCGTACCTGTCGACCCGGCCCGAAAAGGCGGTCGGCGCGCAGGAGGACTGGGACCGAGCGACGGAGAGCCTTCGAACCGCCCTGGATGCGGAGCAGATGGAATACGAGCTTGACGAGGGTGGCGGGGCGTTTTACGGACCCAAAATCGACCTGAAGGTGCAGGATGCCCTCGGTCGTGAGTGGCAGATGACCACGATCCAGTTCGACTTCAACCTGCCCGAACGGTTTGATATGACCTTTGTGGACACCGATGGCCAGGAGAAGCGGCCGTATATGGTTCACCGCGCGCTTCTCGGTTCGCTGGAACGGTTTTTCGGGGTCCTGATCGAACACTACGGCGGGGCGTTTCCCGTGTGGCTTGCACCGGTGCAGGGAGTTGTCGTACCGGTTGCCCCGGCGTTTCACGAGTACGCGGGCACGGTCGCAAAAAAGCTGTTTGAGGCGGGGTATCGGGTTGAAGCGGACCTTTCCGACAACCGGATGAACGCGAAAATCCGGAGTGCCCAGACACAAAAGGTACCGTACATGCTGGTTGTGGGGGAAAACGAGGCCACCTCCGGCGAAGTCAGCGTTCGAACCCGTACCGGTGAGCGGTTGCCGGCGATGAGCGTTACCGCGTTTGAGGAGATGATGCGCCACAAGACGGTGTCACGGGAGCTGATATGAGCGCGGCCGGCGGGGCCATGTCCGCGGACGCCATGCCCGGGGACGGTGGTGCGGCCGACAGCGCGTTACAAGAGCTACGGACTCTTGACGGCGAGGCGCGCCTGCTGGAGCACACTGCTGCTGTCCTGAACTGGGATCAGGAAACCTATATGCCCGAGCAGGCGGTCGAGGAGCGGGCGGGTCAGCAGGCGCTGCTGCAGAGTCTGATCCATCAACGGAACACCAGTGACCGGGTGGGCGAGCTGTTGGAGTCGGTGCGGTACCGGTACGGGGAGGACGCGCCGGAGGGTGCGGATACCGACGGGACACACGGGCGGCGCAACCAAGACGGCGGCGGGGCCAACGCTGCCGAGGAAAAGCGTGAGGAGATCTCCCGCGAGGAGGTCAACCGGGCGTTCGTTCGCGAGAAGGATCGCCAGTACCGGCAATCAACGCGAATTCCCGCTCGTCTGGTTCGCGAATTGGCGGAAACGGCCAGCCGCGGACAGCACGCCTGGGCCGCCGCGCGACGCGCCGACGATTACAACCAGTTCAAGCCGTGGCTGGAAAAACTGCTGAACCTGAGCCGGGAAACCGCCGACGTGCTTGGACACGACGGCAACCGCTACGACGCCCTCCTGGACCAATACGAACCGTATGCCAGAACGGATGACGTTACCGCGGTGTTTGCCACGTTGCGCGCCGGGCTGGTAGATCTGGTCGGCCGGATCGGTGAGGCGCCGCAGGTCGACACCTCCTTTCTTGACAATTCGTTTCCGGCTGATCGCCAGGAGTCGATCAGCCGTCGCGTAATGGCCGCTCTCGGTTACGACGCGAATCGCGGACGATTGGACCGCAGCGCCCACCCGTTCACCACAACCCTTGGCGCCCATGACGTGCGGATCACCACCCGTTACGACGAAAAGCTTGTTACATCGGGACTGTTTTCCACAATTCACGAGACCGGTCACGCCCTGTATGAGCTCGGCGTCGCTGAATCCCTGCACGGAACAATTCTTGCCGAGGGCACAAGTCTGGGAATCCACGAATCACAGAGCCGGATGTGGGAAAACATGATCGGCCGAAGTCGCGAGTTCTGGACCTGCTGGTTACCGGACCTGGGACGGACGTTTCCCGACCAGCTGCAGGGGGTGTCGCTGGAGGCGTTTTATCGCGGGATCAACCGCGTTGAACCCTCACTTATCCGCGTAGAGGCGGACGAGGTGACCTACGGTCTGCACGTGATTATGCGCTTTGAACTGGAACAGGCGCTTCTCGCCGGCGACCTTACCGTCGATGACCTTCCCGGTGCGTGGAACGAGAAAAGCCGAACGCTGCTTGGCGTCGAACCTCCTGATTACGCCCACGGGGTTCTACAGGATGTCCACTGGTCGTTCGGAGCGTTCGGGTATTTCCCCACGTACGCTCTCGGTAACCTGTATGCGGCGCAGTTCCTCACCGTGATGGAGCGCGAGATGCCGGACATGTGGAATGCAGTTGCTGCGGGAGAAACGGGTGCGATCCTTGCCTGGCTCCGAAGCAATATTCACCGGTACGGAAAGGTCCGCAGCGCGGGAACGCTGGTAGAAGAGATTACGGGACAGCCGCTTGATCCATCGTATTTCATCGATTATCTCAATCGGAAGTACGGAGAGATATACCGAATATAGCCACCCGCCGATAATGAAAGCGGTGGTTGTATCGTATCTGTCGCAACACCCCTTCTTTCTCATATCTCTTGTCGGCGTCTGTATCGGCGTCGGCGCGTCATGTGTGTTCCGGCGGCGGCAGCATCGCCGTCGGCCGGTGGTATTTCGTCGACGGTGCCGCTTCGTGACGCCGCTTGTTCTTACGGCGGCTGTTGCCGTGACCGGGGGGGCGTTTCTGACCGTCGCCGGTCCGCTTCTCCTCCGGGAATGGCGTTCCGCTGTGATCCTCGCAGCGGGGTTCACCGGTTGGACCTTCCTCGTAATCTCCACTCCGCGGTGGTGGCGTTTGTTCCCCCTCGCAGCGTTAATAGCGGTCCTGGGGATACCGCTGGCGCTCTGGAACCCGATTCCCGATCGGGAATTCGCGCCGCTGCGCCGTTTAAGACCGTTCATCGTCTCGCAAGAAGAGGCGCAGCCTCCGGAGGGACTCTCGTTGGCGCTGCTTCGAGTCCGACAGGTTCCCGGGAGCGACTCCCTCGAGCTCGCTATGCTGTCGACAACGCCGTTGCTGACGATGCACACGGAGCCGGTGGGGACGGAGGACGCGCCGCTGCAGAGACCGGGGATATGGCCCGTCGTAGCGACGGTGCCGCTGGATGCGAGCGTTCGAATAACAGTGGAAACGGTGAAAACCCCGGCGGTGCTCTGGTGGTTTCCGCCGTCCGGGCTCCCCCTCACGGTAACCGTCGATGCCGAAGGTCAGGTTGGTCCAATCAACCAGGGAACTCACGCCGAACTACGTCGGTATCCCCCGGGAAGTCTCAGGGCTTCACTGTTTACGGGTGTTTCGACGAGGGAGCTGACCTACGTTGAGCGTGCGGTTATCCGATTTCCCCGGGAGGATGGGGGGTTTCTTCAACCAGGGCTGTATCTCATCGGGTTGACGCCGGATGGACTTATTGTACCGGGAGAATTCGCCGATAGTCAGTAACGTATGATGGTGACGCTGTACCGAAAAGACGACGATGGAAGTACCCGCTATGTGACGATTACTGACCGGCAGGGAAACCTGTTCGGCTACCCGACACTGACCGTTACCGCCGGTCGTGACTTTTTTCTGACCAGTGAACGCCATTTCACCTATGAATCTGCAGGAGAGCTGCAGAAAGCGCTCCGCGGCATGATTGATCGGCGGCTGAAAAACGGCTTTGAGGTGTTGTACAGCTACTTCCGGCACCAGCAATTCCGCGGTCTGCAACAAAAACTCGGAACCACAACAGGTACTGACGTCGATACTGTCGCGCATTCCGGAGCCGAACCGCGGCGTTAATAACAGCGCGGTTGACAGTTTACAGATGCCCCCGTAGCATCTCCTTGTGAATATTGCCAATTTTATAACCAGTCTTCGCCTGTATCTCAGCCCCGTTTTCTTTATCTTTGCATTCCTGCCGTATTGGACGGCCGGGCGTTTCAGCGTGCTGAGTTCGGTCGTGTTGTGGGTACTTTTTGTCATCATTGAACTGTCGGACGTTCTCGATGGCATGGTAGCGCGGCGACAGAAAATCGTGTCTGACATCGGCAAGCTTCTGGATCCGTTCGCCGACGTCGTAAGTCGCCTGACCTATTTCATCGTCTTTGCCGCGTTTTCGATTATGCCGGTATGGATGTTTGTTCTCATCATGTATCGCGAGGTTGGCATTATCTTCCTGCGGATGATGATGATTCGCGACGGCGTTGCCCTTGCAGCCCGGAAAGGCGGCAAACTCAAAGCGGTAATGTATGCGGTAAGCGCAGGGTTGGGGCTTCTGATGCTCATGCATCTCCGGATTCAGAACCTCCACGGCCTCATGCCCGCCCTCCCGTGGGTAACGATCGGCGCGTTTGGTATCTCGGTGTTATTGAGCTGGGGAAGTATGATCGATTATCTCCTGGTCATCCGCAAACACTACCGCGCTTCCTGACCCACCGCCCCCTGTCGGTTCCGATTTGACAACTGAAAAAACTCCGAATCACCGCGCGGGGGCGCCGGTTCCCGGGGTGAACCGAGCGAACGGCTACGCTCCTTACATATTTATGCAAACAGGCCGTATTTTTTTTGAAAACCGCTTTACACAATACGTATTTTTCTGTAAATTGTCCGACATAAATGTAGCAAACGAGACTGAAGGCAACATTTACGGAACCTTTGGGCGTGAAGCTATCCTATATGTATTGGAGGAAAAGAATGAGTGAGATGACCGCCAAAGACGTGCTTGAACTGATGAAGAAAGAGGACGTCAAGATCGTCGATTTCCGTTTTATGGACTTTCCGGGGATGCAACAGCATTTTTCGGTTCCGGTCAGTCAGGTTGACGAAGAAAGTTTTACCGATGGTCTCGGGTTTGACGGCTCGAGTATCCGGGGGTGGCAGAGCATCAACGAGTCGGACATGATCGTCAAGCCGCAGCCCCAGACGGCGTTCATTGATCCTTTCATGGATGTCAAGACGCTGGTCATGACGTGTAATATCGGCGATCCGATTACCGGCGAAGACTACACGAGGGACCCGCGAAACATCGCACGTAAGGCGGAAAATTATCTGAAAAGCTCCGGAGTTGGTGATACCGCATTTATCGGACCGGAAGCGGAGTTCTTTGTATTTGACGATGTTCGGTACGATCAGAACGAACACAGCGGGTATTACTATGT
>JAQIBO010000149.1 GCA_027859055.1 Spirochaeta sp. | reverse complement strand
CCGGCGCACCGCCCCCGTCATCGGGCCCGCCGGATAGACGGGGTACCAGGAACAGTCGGTACGGCGCGCCGGCGCGGTTCTGCAGGTCCGTGACAAACGTCTCCGTCCACGTGCCGTCGGCGTCGGTTATGAACGCTCCGTCGGCGGCGAGGTGGCGGTAGATTTCCTGCTTGTCCGCGACGTATGCGTTCATCGAGTGGTAGTAGTCCTGGTGGTCGGTAAAAATGTTCGTGATGATCGCCGCGGCGGCGGGTACGGTTGGTGTGTACACCGATCGGGGGACCCCCGCTGGAACGGTTTTCATCGCGGCGTTGTGCTCCCGGGCGAACGCCAGATCCCCCAGCTGAAACGAGGAGAGCTCCAGAACGACCGGATCCTCCGGCAAAATCTCGTCCACGAAGTCGAGGGGCGAGATCGTAATGTTGCCGCCGAGGCGCGTCATCGGGAAGCGGGCGGAGAGGATGTGGGCGACCGCCGAGCTCGTCAGGCTCTTGCCCTTCGTTCCGGTGACGGCGACAAGCGGCCCGTGCTCACCGGAGCTGTCCGGACCGGTCCACTCCGCGAGAAACAGGGCGATATCGGTGGTCACCGCCGGGGCGAGACGGAGCACGCGCGCTGTCCGGGGAACCGCCGGATTCTTGATCACCAGGTCCGCCCCGCTGAAGTCGGCGTCCTCGTGGGTACCGAACACGGTCCGGCACCCTCCGGGCAGACGTTCAACGCTTGCCCGAAGCGTGTGTTTATCACGCAGGTCGGTGACCGTAACCGTTGCCCCCCGGTCAACGGCGTAACGGGCGGCACTTAACCCGCCGCCGTGCACCCCGAGGCCCATCACGGTGACGCGCAGCCCTGAAAGATCTATGCGCATCGCCGGGAGCCCCTCACACCGACTCCTGTTTGTCATTCACCTCGAATTCACGCATTTCGTCGTCGTTCAGGTACACGTCAAGGGAAAATGACTCAAGGAACTGCATCCACTCCGCCGGTACTCCGGCTTTGATCTCCTGAAAGAGCGGAAGTTCCGGAGAAAACTCCTTCTCCCGCAGTACCGTCTGAATCTCGTTGAGGTGTGGAACCAGAAACTTGCGCATCCGGTGCAACGTCGGGACCGCTGCACGGCGCGCCGCCGGCTCCATGCCGATCGGGTTGTGGCAGATTGTGCGGTACTTGCTGGTAAACGGGTAGTACGGGTAAATGCGCTTTCCCGCCGGAGTGACGAGTCTGGAAAAAAACTTGTTGAGATCGGTGTCGATCCAGATACCCTGGACGAAATACCCGCGTCCGGTCTCTCCGATCCACGTGTCCGAGATGAGCTGGTCGATCAGGAACGACTGCGGTTTGTCCTCGTGCCGCACGACCTCCCGCAACGGGACAAGGTTGGCCTCGGTGATGAGATTGGCGGTCCGGTAGACCGGCGTCACGTCATTGCTTCCGCGGTGAACTACCACGTGGGTCTGCGGCCGGAAGACAAGGTCCAGTTTGAGCAGGTACAGGTAGTACTCGCCTGCCACCCGGTAGAGCTGGAAGAAGCCGGGCCGTAACACCTCGGCCGGGTCAAAGTAGTAGGTAAGTCCCTCAAACACACCGGGAATCATTTGTTGGAGACGCCCGATAAACACCCGCAGCGTCTTGAGATAGTCTGCTGCAGGTTCTGTCCGGTAGATGTCGTGGTGAATGGCGAACGACGGAACTTCAAAATCCTGGCCAAGTTGCAGGAAGAAGTCTTCCGACTGGTTGAAATGGCGTCGGTAGCTGACGGCGGAATCGCTCTTGCGTCGCAGCATTCCGTTTATTGCAGAGTCGGTGGCGTGCAGACGGATCTCTCCGAGCGATTTTTCCATAGCTTTAAAAAGTACTTGGAAAGCGCAGCTGACGCAAGTTGTGTTGTGATTTGGCGTATCGCGGGATACACTTATCGGTATGAATACGTTCCGACCGGTTCCTATCGGTGTGATTTTCGCCGTTTTGTTCGCCTGGTTCGTTCCAACGGTGATGGCACAAGCGGGCACTGAACCGTACGCCTTTGTGATTTACGCCGAGGGATACAACCTTTCAGTCTTTCGAAACGACGAGATGACGACTTATGACGTCCTTGTGGATGATGTGATCGGCATGCCGTTGCTTCCGGGCGACCTCGTTCAGACCGATAACGACACATTCGTTGAGATGCAGGTGATGCCGTCGCGTACGGTTGTGAAAATCGCGGAGAACACCACATTCGAGATCGAGCGGATCGGCGGAGCCGGTGGCGGCACGTTTGACATGTCCTACGGCAGAATGCGCGCCCGGGTAGAGCGGCTCACCCAGAACGACCGCTTTGAGATTCGTGGATTCACGGCGGTGGCCGGGGTTCGTGGTACCGATTTCGGCTACGATATGGTTGTTGAACGGGAGGCCGCGGCGGAGCTTCAGACCAAAGTGTACGTCTTTGACGGTGAAGTCGAGGTCAGCGAGCCCGGCGGAGAAACGGTGACTGAGACCGCTGACGCAAGCGGGTCGGTTCCCGAGGCAACGGCGGAACCGGTCCGGCTGCAGGCGAATGAGATGGTGAGCGTTGTGTCTGCAGTACCGCCGGAGGTCGCGCGACGCGCCGACGAGATCGCCGGTGGAACGCCGGGGGCCGTTGCTCCCGCACCGGCTGAAGAGGCTGCACCGCGTAAAGTGGTGTTCCGGCAGCAACAGATTGAAACGGAAATTGAGGACTTCTGGCAACGGAAGGACTTTGCCGAGGACGCGATCGACCCCGATACGGTGGAGGAGAAATTCCCCGGAATCAACGCGCGGGTCCAGCGTCTCAGCGACGAGCGCCGACAATACGAAGAGCTCCAGCGACGACGTCGGGAGGGCCTGCTGGGTGCTCCGGAAGAGTTCCTGGCCGAGAGCGAGGAAGCGTTTGAAGCGGAGCCGGAGCGGGAACCGCAGCGTGTTGCCCTCGGCGAGGCTGCAACGGGGGATCGAATTGAGCGCCTGCTGCTACCGGACCAGAGCGCCCCGCAGTCGGTGCAGCTTCGCCAGGCCGGCAACTGGCTGGTCGGTGTAGGTGTGTTAATGGAGCTGGGTGGTCTCGCCGGGGCGTGGTTTATCGATGACGCCCGGTCGTTCGACGATATCCAGACCGGCGGCGCCAGTACCGGGGCGATGATCGGCGGCGGCGTGTTTATCGGCTCCGGACTGTTCTCGTACCTGCTCAGTCTCGTCGTGGACTGACGGTCACCGCCTCCAGTTCGCCGTCGATGAGTTCCAGCAGCTCCGGCGGCGATACGAAGGTTGTTTCCATTTCAGTTATTTCCCATCCCCATTTTGCCGGCGTAAAGGTCAGCTGATCGCGCCGGTTGGCGCGACTGTACAGCGGCGGTTCCGAACCGGCATCATCGTTCGGGCCCATCGTGTCCCGCGGAGCCGGTCGCCAGAGGAAGTAGGTTGCAACAACAACCGCTTCCGACTCTCCCCGCCGCAGAACCGACAGATCAACGTCGATCGGCCCGTAGGGTGCCTTATCGGCGGGCATACCCGCGGCAAGCCACTCGTCGGCGGGAGCCATCCGCTGTTGCATCGTCTGCGCCATTTGCACCCGGTCGATCACGTAGATGTTGGTCACCTCCCTGACGATATCCTGACCCACACCGCGGGCGAGAATTTCATCCATCGTCATGTGGTCCATTTCGCGCCACGCCGCATAGAACGTCTGAGCCAGTTCCGCCGGCGCCATTCCGGCGGTCGCCGGCGCCTGGAGGTGATTGCGGATGATCTGAAACGGCACGCTTGCGATCACGAGGACCGCAACGGCGAGTAGCAGCATCGTCCGTCCCCGGGTCCGGAAGAACGCCTGCCGGGATGTACTGCGCTGCCCGCGTTCATACCGTTCGGTCGCCTCCGCACGGCGCCCCTGCGCTTCGGTCTCGTCGATCGCGTCGGCAAGCCCGCTGTGTCGTATCGTCCGCCCCATCGCCTGGAGCTCCGCCGCCCCGTACTCCTGCGGAGCCGAGAGCATCCCCTCCAGCTCGTCCGCCACGGGGGAGGGGGTTTCGGGTGCCAGGCGGCGGACGGCGGGTGTCCGCCGGATGCGGTGGTGGCACTCGTCACGCTCGGTCTCCGTTGCGCCGGTACACAGAGGCTCGCCGGTGAGCACCTGCCACAGAATTGCCGCCGCCTGATAGGTGGTTTGCTCCGCAACGGAGGTCAGGCGGCCGGGAAGATAGGGAAACAACACCACCTGCCGCCGCTCCAGCGGGAGGTAGCGGTCTATTTCCCGGGCAAGGGTAATCTCAAAGAGGAGGATCTCTCCGTCAGCCGTCCACAGGGACGTTCCGATGTTGACCAGAATATGGCTTTCATGTTCAACCACGTGGCCCTGCGCGTCAAACAGCGCCGCGCTCATCGCGGTACGCTCATCTTCACCGGGATAGCGGGCGAGGAACTCTTCAAGCGTCTCACCCTCTATGAAAGGGCCGCACAGAAACAACTCGTCGTCATGTTCAAGGAGGCGCTGAACCGGCCAGGGAGCGCTCCGGCCGTCACGGATAAGGATTCCGCCGTTGCGCGCCAACGCGCTGATCTTCTGCGCGGGAAACCCACCGGCGGGCACGCCGGTCGCGATGCCGAGAAGCGGAGAATCCGCCTCGGTATCGAGTGTTATTTTCAGTCGCTGCGCCGAGAGTCGTGTTACCTGCATGAATTCCACCGGTTGATCAGGTTCTGAGGTAGGCGATCGACGAAAAGACGACCGAGCCCACATCGTGTTCGTACTCGGTGTCAAAGGTACCACGGGAGACGATGTGAGGACGAGTCCCGCTTCCGGCGAGGATGTGTCCCAGCGCCAGGGGCCACGTCGACCGCGGCGGGTTTTCAAACGTAGCCAGATTGTCCACCACGCTCTGTCCCGGTGCGGTCATGAGCAGGCGAATCATCTTTCGCGCCGTGGCGTCCGCCTCGGCGGTGGCGGTGAAGCCGCTCAAATTGGCGGCGACCACAACCTGAACGGTGCGCTCGCCGTGCAGCCGCAGGAGGGCATCGCTGATCGGGACCAGCTGTTCCCGTTGCAGCGTTCCCACGAGTAACGGCACGATCGGGATCGGCCCGTAATAGTAGTACAGCGCCGGAAGGAGCACCTCAATACTGTGGTTCTGCAAATGCGAGATCTCGTCGTCGACAAAGAAGCGACACGTTTCCCGCAGTGTACTCAGCGCGTCCGTATCCACGCGCAGCACGCCAAGGGGTGTCGCAAACAGGTCCGACTCGGGTAACACCACCTGTTCCGGCGTTTCCGCGTGCGACGGCGCCAGAATTACCACCAGATCGGGGCGTCCGGGACCGGTCGCCTTAAGCGAATCGGCGATGTACGGGAGACTGTACCGGTAGGCACCGTAGGGACAGACGGTCACCGGCGCGCTCATCCCGAGGGTGGTGCTTTCGAGAAACGCACCCTGCAACTGTTTGCGGAGGGTCACGGGATTCCCGGGATAGTAGATGTCTTCTCCAATCATCGAACGAACCAAGTGTTGCACCTACCGTACAAGTATGGACACTTCGTTCCGTCATTTCAAATCGAACTGCCGATTCCCAGTCGTCGCAGCCGTTCCGGGTCCAGCTCGACGGAAAGATTTTTCTCCTGCGTGGGAAGCACCAGCCCAACCGGCCCGTCCTTTGCCCGACGCAGATATTTAACCTGGGTATAGTACAGGTCTCCCTTTCCGTTGGCACGCCCCTTACTGTAAAAGAGCGCCAGGTTTCCCGCGTCCAGGAGCACCTCCAGCGGGACGCTCTTACCCGCGCGCGCCCGGATAAAGACGTACCCTCCGGCGTAATCGCGGGTGTGCAGCCACCAGTCGTTTCCGCGGACCCGGCCGCGGAGGAGGCGGTCGTTTTCCCGGGCGTTGCGCCCGACGACGATCCGGAACCCGCCGGACTCAAACTCGATACCCGGCGTATCCCGCGTATCGGCGCCGCCACGACGATCCTGTATAGTCTCCTCGGCAAGCGCGCGCAGGTCCGGAAGGTCCAACGACTCCAGCTGACCCATGCGGCGATCGATCTCGGCAAGGCGCGCGGTAAGCGCCTCGGCGCTGCTGTCGAGAAACGCGGAGGACTCGTCGGAGCGGCGGGCACGGTCGTAGTACGTCTGCGCGTTTGCCGCCCCATCCAGGCGCGGGTCCAGCTGAATGCGGACCGGCCGGTTCCCGTCGAGATAGTCCTCCGTTTCCACCCACTCATCCCCGGGGTGAATCCGTGCGATTGATGCGAGGATAAGGTCGCCGTAATGGCGGTTGCGTTCCCCCTCGTCGGCGTTCCGCTGCCCGTTCTCTATCTCTGCCAGCCGGGCGGACAGGCGCCGCCTGGTCCGTTCCAGAGCGGTGCGCACCCGGGTAACCAACTGCGTCTGATCGCGTTCCCGTTCCTGTTGGCGGTACGTTTCATCGATCTCGTGGTTGAACGACCCCTCGATCGTCCGGGGCCGTACGGTGCGCCCGCTGTTGTCCCGCTCCGGCGGGTGGGGGTGAAAGGAGCCACCGGTCTCAAGCCCCTCCCGCGGTTTGCGGAAACAGACATCCAGAATTGTGCCGTCCGGATCGGTTGCGATGACGTTTGCCCGGGTGCCCCACAGGCGGATGTACAGGTGCGACGCGCGGTCGTCCCGCCGCACGTCAAGGCGAACGATCCGGTCTTGGTAGACATGTTCCACGTTGTCTATGCGGCCGCCGTTGATTCGGGCGTGGAGAAAATCTTCAAACCGCTGGTGACTGCGTTTTGCCCGGACGGGATAGTCGGTGCGATGGAGGCGGACGCGGGGGTGCTCCAGACAGATCCGGAGCCACCACGCCTCCGGGTTCGAGTAAATCTGCAGATAAAGGTTCTTGAAATCCGGTTGAATGATCTTCTGGATGTGGCTGCCGGTGAGGGGGAGTTCGGTGAGAATCGCGTCAATCTCGGGGCTGTTCAGGGACATCTTTCGCTCCTACCTGTCGGCGGTAACCAGCCGCCGAAGCTCGGCTACCATGTAAAAGGAGCCGGTCACCAGGATCGGTATCTCCGACTCGCTGCCCCGTACCTCCCGTGCCCGGGCGAGGGCGGCGGCACTGTCGGGAATCAGTTCCACCACCCCGTGTTCCGCGCGGATGCGGTCGGCGACGTTACCCGGGTCTCCCGGCTTGAACCGTCCCGGCGTGGATACGATGATCTGCTGCGCGATCGGCGCCAACGCACGGGCGATCCCCTCTACGTCCTTGCCGGCAACGACGCCGAGGATCACCGGGATGCGCGTCTTGCGCCCGTGGCGGCGTATATACGAAGCCACGACAGCGGTGACGCTTTCCGGCGTGTGCGCCCCGTCGAGGAAGAGATCACCGATGATCTCGCCGCGCCCGGGGAGGCGACACCGTTCCAGCGCGCGGATCACCTGGTCCGGCGCCGCGGTCCCGGCGCGGCCCGCGTCAGTGAGCAGGCGGTACACGCTCAGCGCCTGGCAGATATTTTCCCGCTGCACCTGCCCCACCATCGCCGGGCGAATCGCGGGAACCCCGAGGCGCCGCGCTTCCGCGGCGGGCAGGGTGATCGCGTCCGGCTCAACAGTTTCGTCACTCCCGTGAGTGTTCTCGGAGATGTCCACAATTGTCAGCGGTGCGCGTCGCTGCCGTGCCGTTTCCGTGAAGACCGCCAGCGCCTCCGGACGCTGCCGCGCGCACACTACCGGGGTATCGGTCTTGATGATGCCCGCCTTTTCGGCGGCGATTTTGGCGATCGTGTCGCCGAGGTATTCGGTATGCTCCAGCTCTATCCGGGTAATCACACTGACGTCGGGGAGACACACGTTGGTCGCGTCCAGCCGTCCGCCGATCCCCGTCTCCAGGACCACGCGGTCACAGCCCACGGCGGGAAAAAAGCGAAACGCCAGCGCCGTCAGCAGTTCAAACGTCGTCGGAAGTTCGTCCTCCGGCGTCCCTTCAACGACCATCGTCTCAACCACCTGCCAGAGTGCGTATCCTTCCCGGGTAAGGGTCTGTTCGTATACCGTGCCACCCTCGGTGATCTCCCGCGTCGCCGCAGGAGCCTCGGTGCCGACCGTCTCACCAACGGCGTAGCCCGGAGGGACCACCGCAAACCGTTCCCGGTAGCCGCGCACGTGGGGTGAGGTGTACAGCCCCACGGTATGCCCCGCCGCGGCGAGGAGCGAGGAGATGTAGGCGGAGGTGGAGCCTTTTCCTTTGGAGCCGGCAACGTGGACCGTCGGCAGCGCCGTTTCCGGTGAGCCCAGGCGCCGAAGAAGCGTCACCATCCGGTCCAGTCGGTAGAGGCGCAGCTGCGGTTGCGTCCGTTCCAGATTTGTCCGCGACTCAAAGTGCCGGAACACCGTGTCAGCGGTCCAGTCGGCGGGAATCTCGCCAGAAGCATCCATCGATTCAGTCCGTCCGGTTTCGCAGCGCCGCCGCGTGGCTGTAAAACCCCTCGTGGTCCGCCAGGGCGATGACGTGGTCGCGCATCTCCCGGTAGCCTTCGGGGGTGACTTCGATAATCGAGGCGGTCTTGCGGAAATCGCGGACCGACACGGGACTCCACGTGTGCGCCCACCCGCCGGTGGGGAGCACCGCGTTGGGCCCGGTGGCGTAATTGGCCAGGCTGAACGCCGTGTGCGGTCCGATGAGGATCTCCGCGGCGTTGGTGATACGCGCCGCCAGTGCGCGGGGGTCCGCGGTGTGTAACATGAGATGCTCCGGGGCAAAGGTGTTGACCACCGCAGTACTCTCCTCCAGCGACGCGGTCACGATAATTCCGCCGTAGCCGCTGAACACGTCGGTCAGAAACGTTCGACGCGGCTCCGGAACGGAGGGGAGAATCTCCGCGATCTGTTCCGCCACCGCATCGGCGAGGGCCGTGTCGTCGGTGACCAGCAGGGCCGACGAGTCGCTGCCGTGCTCCGCCTCGATCATCAGGTCCAGCGCAACCA
This sequence comes from Spirochaeta sp., assembly GCA_027859055.1. GTDB lineage: Bacteria > Spirochaetota > Spirochaetia > DSM-27196 > Alkalispirochaetaceae > Alkalispirochaeta. The sequence continues at coordinate 4,150 of JAQIBO010000149.1, read as the reverse complement.
GGTGGGGGTCCGCGCTGTGATCGGCAAGGACGATCGACTCCGACGGCCCGGCGGGCAGTCCGACATCCACCAGATCGGCAACCACGCGCTTGGCGGCGGCCACGTAGGCGCTGCCGGGACCGACGATTTTGCGAACCGCGGGAACCGTCTCAGTGCCCCACGTCAGTGCCGCAACCGCTACGGCACCACCGACACGGTACACCCGGTCCACACCGCACAGGTGGGCGGCGTACAGAACCGCGGGGTCCACCGTGCCGTCAGGCCGCGGCGGCGTGGTGACCGCGATCGTCCCGACGCCGGCCAGGACCGCCGGGACCGCCAGCATGTAGAGCATCGACGGGAAACTCCCGCGGCCGCTGGGTACGTACAACCCCACACTGTCTATCGGCGTGCTCCGCTCGGTGGCGATGATTCCGTCGCGCACCTGCACGCTGGTCATTCCTTCATCAACCTGAGAGCGGTGAAAGCGACGGACGTTCTCCACCGCGTATTCCAGCGCGGCGCGAACTTCGGCGCTCAGAAGTCCCGCGGCATCGCTGAACTCCGCGGGACGCACCGCAATTCCGTCGGGGGCAAGCTCCGCTCCGTCAAGCTCACCGGCGTATCGAAGCAGCGCGGCGTCACCGTCGCGGCGGACCGTTTCCACGATTTCGGTAACCGTCGGTCGTAATGAATCGATATCGCTTTGTGATCGCCGGAGGATCCGTGATCGCTGTTCATTGTCAAGGGCGCTCCACTCAAATCTCTGAATGCTCATGGGGCGGGATCGTACCACGGAGGCACCGCTTTTGGGAGACGTTGCGCGTTGATGAAGTCGAAAAGAAGGAGGAAAACCGCCTGGATCAGGACGCCGATCCCGTTCCCGATGATAAATCGGTCCTCCGGGAATAGGACGATGAGGGCTACTCCGATAGCGATATAGCCGATGTCGAGAAAGCCGTTGATCAGCAAAGTTCGACGGAGTTTGCGGCCTGCGGCGACGTCCCGGTACTCGTCAGGATACGCCGCGGCGTCGCGACGGGAGCGGATGCGGCCCGCGCCGGCAAGACCGGCGTCGATCGCCCCCCACAGAAGCGCGTGGAGCGCAATTCCCCGGAGCACCGGGGAGGGAACGAACGAGGCGGTGGCGAGTAAGCCCAGCGCACCAACCACGATCGACGGTACCGCCCAGGTGAGTAACGCGGTGCTGATGGCGAAGCGAATGCGTTCCGTTTGCGTCACCGGTATACCTTAGTACAGAGACACGATTTTGGAACAGTAGCAAGAACCGCGCCTCATGTGGTATTTTCACCCACTCAGGAGGCCCGTAATGGTTATCAAACCGATGATCCGCAACAACATATGCATGAACGCCCATCCCGTGGGGTGCGCGGTCAACGTTCAACGACAGATCGACTACGTCCGGTCCCGGGGTACGTTTGACGGACCGAAGAACGTCGTCGTGATCGGCGCCTCCGGAGGGTACGGGCTGGCCTCAAGAATCGCCGCCGCGTTTGGTGCAGGGGCCGCAACGATCGGTGTCTCCTACGAGTCACCCGCCAAAGGAAGCCGAACAGGTACTGCCGGATGGTACCAGGACCTCGCCTTTCGCGAGGCAGCTGAGGAGGCCGGGCTGGTCCACCGCAGTTTTATCGGTGATGCGTTTTCCCATGAAACCAAGGACCAGGTGATCAGTGCGGTGAAAGAGCTGATGGGCACCGCTGATCTGGTCGTGTACAGTCTCGCCTCCGGCGTGAGAGTGGACCCCGACACCGGGGAGATGTACCGCTCCGCTTTAAAACCGATCGGCCGGCGCTACGAGTCGATCACCCTTGACGGCAAGACGGGAACCCTCAAGTCTGCGGCGATCGACCCCGCCACCGACGATGAAATTGAACAGACCGTGAAAGTGATGGGAGGCGAAGACTGGAATCTCTGGATCGACGCGTTTGAGGACGCCGGTGTCCTTGCGGATAACGCGGTCACTCTGGCGTACTCCTATATCGGACCGGATCTAACCTTTCCGCTGTACCGCGACGGGACGATCGGTCGTGCCAAGGAACACTTAGAGGAGACCGCGCGCACCCTCGACCGGCGACTGCAGGAGCGTGGCGGCCGCGCGTGGGTCAGCGTGAACAAAGCGCTGGTGACCCGGGCAAGTTCGGTGATTCCGGCGGTGCCGCTCTACCTGGCGATTCTGTATCGGGTAATGAAAGAACACGACGTCCACGAGGGAACGATCGAACAGATGGACCGGATGCTTCGGGAGCGAATCTACTCCCAGTTTACCGACGGAGCGGCGGTGCCGGTGGATGAGGCGGAACGTATTCGCATGGACGACTGGGAGATGCGCGAGGATATTCAGAAAATCGTACACGAGGCGTGGAACAACGTGAACGAGGAAAATCTTGCAGAACACGCGGATCTTGAGGGGTTTCAGCGCGACTTCCTGCAGATCCACGGCTTTGGCTTTGACGAGGTGGATTACGAGGCCGACGTCGAAATCTGATAGATTGCCGAAGCGCCGTCTTTCCTGTACGTTTACAGGGTATGAAATTTGACGAACTGAAACTTGACAATGAGATCCTCGCCGGCGTGGCGGCAGCCGGTTTCGAGGATTGTACCGAAGTCCAGGCACGCGCCATTCCACATCTGATCGACGGTAAGGACGTAATGGTCCAGTCCCAGACCGGGACGGGAAAAACAGCCGCTTTTCTGCTCCCCGCCTTTCAACTGTTGCTCCATAATCCGGATTATAAAGATGCCACCGCCCTGATCGTCGCCCCGACCCGCGAACTTGCGGTCCAGATCAAGGAAGAGGCGGACATGCTTGCGGAGAACCTGCCGCTTACCGCGGAAGTGTTTCACGGCGGCGTCGGCTACGGCCAGCAGGAACATGCGCTTTCCAACAACGTAAACATCATGGTCGGGACCCCGGGCCGCATACTGGACCTGAGCCAGAGCGGTAAGTTGCCGCTGAAAAGTGCAAAACTGATGGTCATCGACGAGGCGGACCGCCTCTTCGATATGGGATTCTATCCGGATATCCGCAAGATGATGCGCCGCATGCGGCCGCGGGAAGAGCGGCTCAACATGCTGTTCAGTGCCACTCTCAGCACGCGGGTGCGCAATATCGCCTGGGAGTACATGAACGAACCGGTTGAAATTGAGGTTGAACCGGAGCAGATCACCGTGGAGAAGGTGCGCCAGACGCTCTACCACGTCTCCAACCAGGAAAAGATGTCGGTCATGCTGGGGATGCTCAAGGCCAGAAACCCGCGCAGTGCGATCGTTTCACGAACACCAAACGTGCCGCCGAAGAGGTTGCCAAACGGCTGGAAATCAACGGCTACCCCTCGGAGTTCATCATCGGCGACCTGCCCCAACGGAAGCGGCAGGCGATTATCAGCAAACTGAAAGCCGGTGAAGCGGAGTATCTGGTTGCAACCGATGTCGCTGCCCGGGGACTCCATATCGACAACCTGGAAATGGTCATCAACTACGATCTGCCGGAGGATCCCGAGGCGTACGTGCACCGCATCGGCCGCACCGCGCGTGCCGGAGAAACCGGTGAGGCGGTTGCATTTGCGTGCGAGCGCTACGTCTTTGGTCTTGAGGCGATTGAAAAGCTTATTAACCAGAAGATCCCCGTCGGGGAGCTGACCGAGGACCTGATCGGCGAGGATGCGAGCGCGGGCATGCGGATTCGAACCGACCGCGGCGCGCCGCGGGACAACGATCGGGGACGTTCCGGTCGTGGTGATGCGCGACGGGACAACCGGCGCGGCGGGCGCGACGGCGGACGGGATAGCGATCATCGGCGCAGTGAATCCGGCCGCAGTGATCGCGGACGCGGCAGCACCCCGGCGGGAAAACGCCCGGCGGAGCGTGGCGAGCGTGAACCGCGTGGAACTGAGCGACCGCGTCGCCCTGATACCCGGCGTCCTGACAGCCGGCGTCCCGATAACCGCCGCCCCGATAACCGTCGCGGCGAAAACGTCGCCCCGGGGCAGGCACCAAAAGCGAACGACTCCCTCGAAGAGCGGTTGGCGTACTACCGGAAAAAATACGGTGAGGACTTCCAACCGACCGATGAGATGCTGGCAAGTATGCAGGACCAGAGCGGATCGGCGGGAGGCTCGCGGAAAAAGCGCTCCCGAAAGGGCCGCTC
>JAQIBO010000138.1 GCA_027859055.1 Spirochaeta sp. | reverse complement strand
GTACGACGGAGTCTGGATCGTCAATTACGATATTCCGGCGCTCCTGCACAAGAACAACGCCGGTACCGACATCGCGGTCATGGCGTTTCGGACGCGTATGGGATATCCGCGGTTTTTTGAGATGGCCGGCCGCATGCGCTCCGAGCTGGTGGCGGGAAACCTTCTGCGCCGGAATCTGCCGATCTCCCGGGCGGTGCACATCTCATGGAGTCCCTTCGAGCAACTTCTTGACAGCCGCGATTACCTCCTTGACTCTTCCGGACAAAACCTTGGCCTCGCAGCGAGTTCGTTTGCCACTTTTCTCCGTGAGAAGGGGCTTGATATGGCGATCATTACCGGCCTTGTGGAGCATCCGATCTGCCGTTTCGATTACAACCTGGGGGCCCATTCCGTTCAGAATCTCCTGGACCTGTGCGAAGGGTTCAACTACACCGACGGCTGGAATATCATTCAACGAATCGAGGCGCAAAAGGTACTTCCCCGTCTCTTTGTCTCAGCCCGTCGAACGTGGTAGCATCCCGCAATGGATCTGATCGAGCTCCTGCAACGAGTACATCCCTTTCGGTTCCTCCGGAGCCGACAACGCATCGATCTGGCGGAGCGCCTCGTCGCGGCACGGTTCGATGCGGGGGAGACGATCTTTCGCCGCAACGACGTCGACGAATCGGTCTATCTCATCGCCGAGGGCATCGTTGAGGTATTCGATTCGCGCGCGGCGTCGGAGGACGTGGTGATGGTGATCCGTCCGCACCACTTTTTCGGTGAATGGGAGGCGATCTTCCAGCAGCCGCGGCTGTTTGGTGTTCGCGCGCGAAGTGCGTGCACCTGTTACTCCCTGTCGGGTGAACAGTTTCGTCAGCTGCTCCAGGAATCACCGACATTCGCTCAGGGATTTGGATCGATTCTTCGTGACAACCAGGGGATATTCGCGGCGTTTGAACGGTTCAAGGTGCAGCTCCTGCAGGATGCGGCATCCGGCCAGATCAGTATCAGTCGGTTGCTTCCGCTGTATCGTGACCTGGAACCGGCGCTCCATCCCGGAGTTGAAGACCCGCGGCGGCTGGATATTCCGGCCCTGCAGTACGCAGTCCGGCGATTACCCGCCAACGTCACTCGTACGTTTGCATTTCTCATGGTGGACGAGCTTACCGAACCGTTCAGCGCGGCGGACGAGCACTTTCCCATCGTTGCCACCCGCGGGCGGCGGCGTGATGTGTGGGAAATCCTGCCGGGGAAGGATCTGGTCCTGCTCCGCAGTGGTGAATCGGACCTGCTGGACCTGCTTACCTGCCTGTGCCTGTACGCGGTGGAAGCACGGAAGATCCGCGAACGGGTAACCCGGGACTCGGCGCTCCCGCAGCTCGACGACTTCGTTGGTGATCAGGCGCCCTCGCGGGATCAGACCGGCACCACGCAGGGATCCGGGAATGCGACGCGGGAGTTTCTCAACACCCTTGCGTTCAGCTCCCGAGAGGTGGACGGGCTGATGGCGACATGGCCCGAGGACACCGTTCGGCGCCTCTCGGAGATCACCCGCCACCGCGAGATGTTTTCTATCGACGTGCGGCGGCGGGAGCGGAACTACAACGCCCGTCGGGGAGAGCTGTGGACCGCTGAAGTTGCGCGCCTCACCCGCGAACTGACCGGATACGACCCGAGCGACATGCCGCCGGAGCGCGGTATTCATATCATCAGCAGCAATACCCATTCGGTGACAAACTCCCTTAATCCGTGGCTCGCCGCCGGCGTCCCGGAGATCCTTGCGTGGGGCCGCGCGACGGAGCATCCGGTCATGGACGAGATGTGGACCCTTGAGACCGATTGCGTATACGCAATGCTGCCCGATTTTCTCGCTGCGGATCCCCGGCGGAGCGTACAGTTTCGGGACGCTGCGACGCAGGCGGGGCAGCACCGTCTGGATCGTACCGCCAGCACGGGTATTCAGGTGCAGCTTATCGACCTGTCCCGTATTGTTGATGCGCAGATCGACGCCCACATTACCCCGATCTCCGGTGCTGCCGCAGATGATCTGATCGTCAATATCGATTACGCGTTCGGCGAGCAGGCTGAGCAGATCATCCGGAACCTGCTCATGCTCTTCGGAGAAAACGTCCGGAGTGTCAATTTTCTTGGAAAGGCGGGCGCCCTCGTCGGGACTCGCGGCGACATACTTGCGCCGACGGCGTTTATCGAACAACATAGTGACCTGTTTCAGCCGCTTCCGGCGCATTCTCTCACCTGTGGTGACGGATTGCGCTGTGTGGACCGCCTCGCCCGCCGGCACCCGCGTGGGCAGGTTCACGCCGGGCCGTTGCTCACGGTAGACGGGACGCTGCTGCAGAACCGGCAGATGCTCAATTTCTACCGGCAGATCTGGGATGTAATCGGGATGGAAATGGAAGGCACACACTACTACCGTGGGATTCTCGAGTCCGGAGAGCTTGGCGTTATTCGGCGGGACGTTGACTTCCGCTTCTTCTACTACGTCTCGGACCTGCCGCTCCAGTCGCATTCCAACCTCGCGACGCCGTTGCAACGCTCTGAGGGGGTGCCGCCGCTGTACGCAATCACCCGCCATATCCTCGATGAAATCTCCGTGGGAGGTAATTCGTGAGCCGACGTCTGGTGTTCACCAATCGCAAGGGTGGGTGCGGGAAAACCACCACCAGCGTCAACGTTGCTGCGGCTCTTGCGCACATGGGGTTTCAGGTACTGGTCGTCGATACGGACCCGCAGGCGCACGCGACGATGTCTCTCGGCATCTCGCAGGCGGACCTCGATGCGGATCTCAGCCACGTTCTCGAGGGGCGGTGGACCGCCGCCGACGTGCAGAAGACAACCTACGTCCCACGCCTGAAGGTGATACCCTCGTCCCGCCGACTGGCTGATTTCGAACGGCGGTACTCCAACAGCGGCGAGGCGCGCTTCTGGATGCGTGACCACCTTACCGGGGTGATGGACGCCGCCGACTACGTGGTATTCGACACCCCTCCGACCACCCAGCTTCTCACGCTTGGATCACTGATCGCGGGAACAGAGGCGTACATTCCGATGCAGGCGCATTTTCTGGCAATGGAGGGAATGATCGAGATTATCGAGCTGGTGGAGCAGGTGCAGCGCCATTACAATCCGCAGCTGTCGGTGCGCGGTATCATTCCAACCTTTTTTGAGGACGGTGCGGAGTTCTCGGAACAGCTGATGGAGGAGTTGCGTGATCGCATCGGGGACGAACTGGTGCTCAAGCCGATCCACCACAATCTCTCCCTTGCGGAGGCCCCCGGAAGCGGTCACACGATTTTTCAGCATAAGCTCCGCAGCACCGGCGCGGTTGACTATTACAAAGTCGCGTTACAGGTCAGGAACCTCGGGGATCCGCCAGAACCGTCTGCAACTGCTCCGCAGTGATCGGCTTGGAGAGTACCGCGTCCATCCCCGCGGCGATCGCCTCCCGACGGTCCGTATCTTCGGTATACGCACTCAGCGATACGATCTTCGGTTGCTCGATTTCCGGAAGGGCACGTATCCGGCGGGTCGTTTCCACTCCGTCAATCCCGGGTAGGTTCCGATCCATCAGCACCACATCACAGGGCGTGGTGCGCAGGTAGGCGATCGCCTCCTCGCCGGTCGTCGATGCGGAGCACTCATGACCAAGCGTCGTGATCATCCGTTTCATGACAAGCCGGTTCAGCGACTCGTCGTCGACGACGAGAATGTTCATGCGCTCTCCTCGGAAATATCGCGCATGCTCAGCACCGCTCCGACGATCTCGGTGTTTTCGTCGTAAATCGGGTTGGCGTTCACCCGAATAGCGCGGCGCTCATCCCCGAAACCGAGATTGATGCGCAGGTCAACGTGTTCCACCGCGCTCCTGGTGCGCTGAATCACCGAAAACGGAAGTTCATCGGCGGGCAGCGGGGCATCGTGCGCGTCGGTTACACCAAAGCGCGGATCGTCATGTTCCACACCGCTGAGGGCGTCCCGGGACAGCTGGAGTAACTCTTCGCCCAGACGGTTTGCGTAGATGTACCGGCCGCGGTGGTCGATAATTGTGATCGCCGACGGGTTGTTATCCAGGACGCGCATCAGCAGTTCGTGTTGCCGCAGGAGCGCCTCCTCGGCGAGTTTCCGCTCGGTGATATCAACCAGGGAGATCACGATTCCCTCAGTGCTGTCGTGCTCGGTAAAATACGGCATGATCTTCACCAGAAACCAGTGGCCATCCTTGTTCTGCGCCTCCGCCTCGCTCGGTTTTCTCGACTCGCGTACTGCGGTGATATCATCGACCAACGAGTCGTAGTGCAGGTTGTGAGACAGGTCGCTGAACGGGCGGCCGATATCGGTTTTGATAATGTTGATCTGCGTGGTAACCGGCGGGGTGTACTTCCTGATCGTCAGATCGCCGTCCAGAAATACAGTACCGATCGCCGTGCCGGAAAGCAGATTGTCCATATCATCGGTCAGTTCCGATAGCTCTTCAATCTTTTTTTGGTACTCCGAGTTGACGGTGATCAACTCCTCGTTGACCGACTGGAGCTCCTCATTTGTACTCTGGAGCTCTTCATTGGAGGAGAGAAGCTCTTCGTTTGTCGCCTGGAGTTCCTCGTTGGAGGTTTCAAGCTCTTCAATCGTCGCCTGAAGGTTCTCTTTTGTGTACTTGAGCTCACCCTCGAGATCGGAAATCCTGCGCCGGACGCTCTCCTCAAGGTCGAAATTGCGCGGGGCCGGCGGATCGGTCGCGTCGCTGCCGGCACGTTCTGACTCCTGTTCGAACAACACCGCGAATCGCGGCGCTTCGTGGTTGACGATCGTTCGCACCGTCAGGGTGATCGCATGGCTGTTTCCACCGGTGTCGGTGACGGCGATATCGTTGTAGGACACGGTCGTTCGCTCCCGAATCGCCGACTGAAGGGCGGTACTCAGGGGGATGGAGATCTCCTCCTTCGCCATCTTGATAATATCCAGTTCCATGCGCCCGCTGGGAATCCTGAGGTAGGCCCCCAGATCGCCGAAGGTGTGGACCAGCTGCCGGTTGTCGTCCACGATCGCGCACGGTGGTACGTAGTCCGCCAGAAGGCGTTCGTACAACGGTTCCACCGGCCGACTCGGGAGCTGCGCCACCCGGGGCCCACCGGTCGGCTCCGCCATCTCCAGGCGCTCACGCCAGTCCGTATCAGCGCCGGAGATCCGCAGCTGCTGTGGTTTGTGATCTCCCTTGTAGGAAAACACCTTCCATTTGGTGTCTATCGTTCGAAAATACCGACTCAGATCTCCGATCGTTTCACTGGACCCAAGAAACATGAACCCTGTGGCGTTCATGGAAAAGTGAAAGTTGGTGAGGATCTTCTTTTGTAACACCGACTGGAGATAGATCAACAGATTGCGGCAGCTTATCAGGTCTATGCGGCGAAACGGCGGATCCTTAAAGATATTGTGGTAGGCGAAGATCACCATCTCCCGAATCGTCGGGCTGATCTGGTATTTTTCGTTCTTTTTCACGAAGAACCGCGCCAGACGTTCCCCGGAGATGTCGGCGGCGATGCTTTCGGGGTAGAGTCCGTGGGAGGCAAATTCGATCGCGTCCTTGTCGATATCGGTTGCAAAGATCTTGATGTCGTTGCGGAGGTAGTGTTGTTCCGCGTATTCCGCAAGGAGGATCGCGATGCTGTACGCCTCTTCTCCGGTGGAACACCCGGCAACCCACACCCGCACCGGCTCTCCCGGCTGTTTGCCGTGGAAAATTTCGGGGATCACGTTCCCGACGATCGTGTCAAACGCGTCGGGATCACGAAAAAACCTGGTGACACCGATCAGGATCTCTTTGAACAGTGTTGAGACCTCAGCAGGGTACTGTTCCAGATACTCGATGTAGCGGTGGATATCCCGCACCTGATTGATCCCCATTCGCCGTTCAATCCGGCGGGTAATCGTGCTCTCCTTGTAATAGGAGAGGTCAACACCGGTGCGCCGTTTCACCAGCATATAGATTCTGGTGAGCGCGCTGCTGTCCGCCGACGCGGTGGAGCCGTCCGCTTCAGAAATTGTCACGTGACCGGTAACGAAGTTCTGCAGTTCCGCGGGAATATCCGCCGCCGGCAGAATGAAGTCGATCAACCCGGTGGAGATCGCGCTGCGGGGCATGCCGTCGAACTTGGCGTCATCCTCGTCCTGCACGATAACCAGGCCCCCGAGCTCCTTGATAGCCCGGGCACCGCGGGTGCCGTCACTGCCGGTACCGGACAGGATCACCCCCACCGCCCGTTCACCGGCGTCTTCTGCAAGGGAGCGAAAAAAGATGTCGATCGGCAGGTTGAGCCCGTGCTCCTGCTCGGTAAGAAACAGCGTTCGCTGATACACGGTCATGTTCTTTTTGCGCGGTATCAGATAGACCGATCCGGCTTCAACGCGTACCCCGTCTTCCGCCTCAACGATCCGCATCGACGTATGCTTCGCAAGCAGTTCTCCCATAAGGCTTTTGTAATCCGGCGAAAGGTGCTGGATCACCACGAACGCGAAGTCATCGGTGGCGGGCATATTGCCAAAAAACGCCTCCAGCGCCTCCAGGCCTCCGGCGGACGCTCCCACCCCGACGATGCGGAAATCGTCGGTCGCTGCACTCAATGGGCGCTCCTGAGATGCCGTTTGATAACGGAGCGCACCGTCTCGCGAACAAACGGTTTACTGATGTAGTCGTTCATGCCCGCGGTGAGAAAGCGTTCCCGGTCACCTTTCATCGAGTGGGCCGAGATCGCGATGACCGGAATAGCCGGATCGTATAAACCCTCTGCGTGGGAGCGAATCGTCTGTGTTGCGGTGATACCGTCCATTCCGGGCATTGAAATGTCCATCAGAACCAGGTCAAAGCGCGTGCGGGCCAGTGTATCCAGGGCGTCCTGTCCGTTGCTGACGCTGATGACCTCGTAGTTCTCCTTTTCCAGTACCGTTCGGATCACCAGAAGGTTAATCGCGTTGTCTTCGGCAACCAGGATTCGCCGGTCTGCACCGTCTTCGGAGGAGGTCACGGCGCGTTCAATGTCAGGAATCGCCTCGCCCTCACCGGGTAACTCCAGGGGCACAGAGCAAAAAAAGCGTGTTCCCGTTTCCTGGTCGGTCTCGAAGTACAGTTGTCCTCCAAGAAGAGACGCCAGCCGCCGGGAGATCGCAAGTCCAAGCCCGGCGCCCTCGTACCGTTGATCCGCATCGTTGCTGTTCTGCTTGAAGAGTTCACGAATCCGCTGTTGCTCTGCCGGATCAATTCCCGGCCCCGTGTCATGCACCTCAAACGTGAGTTCGCGAACAAACCCGGACACCTCACTTTCAGTGACGCGCAGCGTGATTTCCCCGGCGTTGGAATAGGTGATCGCGTTGCTGAGAAGATTCACCAGAATCTGGCGCAGACGGTTGCGGTCACCGACAAGGATGTCGCTTAACGGACCGATGACGTCGACGTGGAGGGAGAGCTGTTTTTCCGTCATGTTCGGCCCGAACATCGCCTCAACGGTGTGAATGAGCTCTGCCGGTCGAAACGGTTCCTTCTCGATCGTCCGGCGGTCTGTCTCAATCCGGGAAAGGTCCAGAACGTCGTCCAGAATGGAGATAAGTGACGCGGCGGAGCTGTGAATCGTTCGGAGGTAACGTTCCAGTTCATCGGAAAGACCCTGTCCGCCGAGGGCGACTTCGCTCATAGAGAGGATTCCGTTCATCGGTGTCCGGATTTCGTGGCTCATATTGGCAAGAAAGGCACTTTTCGCGCGGTCTGCGCTCACCGCGTCCTCCCAGGCGAGAATCAGATCGTCCTCGATCCGTTTGCGGTCCGACACATCTATGACTGCCGTGAGGCACGAGGTAATTCCTTTCCCGGTATCCTGGCGGCGGCTTTCAAGGCGAACCCAGAACGGAGCGCCGCCGCGCGTCTTGATCTGTACCTCGGCACTTTGGCGGCTGGCCCCTTCAAGGACGCGCCGAATGTGGTCAAAAAACGCGGCGTGATGCTCCTCGGAGAGGAAAACGACAAACGGTTTTTGGTCCAGGTGTTTCCGTTCCGTCTGAAGTAACGAAACACCCGCCTGGTTGGCTTCAATGATGCCGCCCTGCGCATTGAAGGCAAAATAGGGGAGTGGGGCCCAGTCAAACAGGAGCTCGTACAGCCGACGCGAGCGCTGCAGTTCCTCCTGGGATTCCCGCAGCTCGTTGTTCTGCATCTCCAGTTCGATCTGGTGTACTTTCAGTTCGTACACCAGCTTGTCATCGGCGGAAACACCCGGTACAGAGGACTGTTGCGCGATCGCTTCGGCGCGTTTGCGAATTTCGCGGCCGGAATCATCTTTATGCATCGGCGCAATTATAATACGGAAGAAACGATGCGACCAGCTTGGTCGCCACGGTCTATGCGGTCAGAAACGCGTACAGTTCAGCGTAGTCGGAGCAGACCGGCAGATCCGGGTTTTCCTTCACAATGGAGGGCGGTGGAGTGAAAAAGGCACCCCGATCAGCCTCACGGATCATCGCAAGGTCGTTGTAGCTGTCACCTGCGGCATAGACGGTATAGCCGATCGAGTGCAACGCCGTGACGGCGTGGAATTTTCCGTTTTCCTGCCGAAGCCGATACGTCGTGATGCGACCGTCCGGCGCCACACCGAGGGAGTTACAGAAGAGGGTGGGGTATCCGAGCTGCTTCATGAGCGGCGCGGCAAACTCCTCAAACGTGTCGGAAAGGAGGATAAACGGCATCGTCTGGCGAAGTCGGTCGATAAACGCCGCCGCGCCGGGGAGCGGTTCCATCGTTGCGATCGCCGCCTGGATGTCGGCCAGCGTGATCCCGTGTTCGTCGAGAATACCGAGGCGTCGCTGCATCAACTCATGGTAGTCGGGAACATCCCGTGTGGTGAGCTGCAACTCCTCAACGCCCGTGCGGAGCGCCACATTCTGCCAGATCTCGGGGACCAGAACCCCTTCTACGTCAAGACACGCCAAATGCATAGCTGTTCTTACCACAGAACGCCGGGTTCGACAATCACACGTCCACCATTAGAGATCTGTAAATTCGTATCGTAATCAATTATTATTTCATTTGAGACCGAACAACCTGTGTTTAGCAGGCAAGTTTTTACGTAAAAACATATACCAGATAGTTTTATTGAGCGTAATCTCCAAAGATCATCCGTGTTTCCATCGGTCTATTCATAAAAAATTAGTTAGCGCGCTATAAAACAGTTGACATTCCGTTCGGGTTTCCGTATCGTTTGATCGCGGCATGAAAGTGTTGCACACGAAAGGCATTGGAATTTCAAGCAAGACGCGTTTCGGTGTGTTTGGTTTGGAAAGATTTTTTATAAGGAGTTTTGTATGATAAAAACGCTTGGTGGAATCGCCAAAGTAACGGTTTTTATGCTCGTGGTCGCGTTCGCGTTCACGGCGTGTCAGCCGGATGAACAAGAGGCCGCAGATGGTGCTGCTGAAGAACAGGCAGAAGAAAAAGGCGAAGTGAGCCTGGTCTATGTTAACTGGGAAGAGGGTGTAGCGTGGTCGCACTTCTTTGCGACGGTGCTTGAGGATGAACTGGGGTATGAGGTCAATCTGACCGCTGCCGATGTCGGTCCCGCTTTTGCCTCCGTCGCCGGTGGTGATCAGGACTTTTTCATGGAAGCGTGGCTTCCCGGACTGCATTCCACCTACGTGGAAGA
>JAQIBO010000081.1 GCA_027859055.1 Spirochaeta sp. | reverse complement strand
GTACGTTCCTGGCGGCGATGCGCCGCATCCGCTCCAGGAGCTGGTCTTCGGTGAGCGCCCGCGGCGTGTTCAGCGGACGGCTCCGTTCCAGTCCGGCGGGAACCGTTTCCCGTATCAGTGTTTCAAGGTCGGCAACGCCGATCGTCTTGAGCATCTCCGTGACCTCGGTATCCCGTGGTCCGTTGTGGCGGGTGTTGTACTCACGGTGGCGGTCAAAGAGATCGGTCGTCGCGGGGAGGCGGCTGTACTGCGCTTTGTATACAGGGCCACGGTTCTGGCGGCACGCGATCGTCCGGGAGCGGATCTTGACCCACAACGGTGCGTCCCGCCCGACACCGCGGTCCACAAAGGCGTTGGCGACAAAGCCGCCGGTTGACGGTGCCGCTCCCCCGGAGGCAACGGTACCGACCTCGTTCCCGTCTCCGTCCACTACGGGATAGCCCTCCCGCGGGACGCCCCGTTCGGTCATCACCAGGCGGCGCAAATTGCGGGCCGGCTTTTCCGCCTTTCTGGCCACAATCGCATCCCGGCCGAGGAAGTCGTGTTCCAGGTCGCACGCCCACAGAAGCCGCGCTTCCACGGGGGTGATGTCTTCGGTGAGTTCGTGCCCATACAGGGCAAAGCCTGACTCCAGGCGCAGGCTGTCCCGGGCGCCGAGACCGGCGGGCTGCGCGTCAATTCCCAGGCACTCCGCCACGGTCAGCAACGCGGTCCAGACCTGCTCTGACGCCTCCGCGGGCATAAACAGCTCAAAGCCGTCCTCACCGGTGTATCCCGTCCGCGCCGCTTCAACGGTGATCCCCGTTTCGGGAGCGTCCGTTCCGCGCCAATTTATTGCGGCAATACCGAAACGGGGCACCTCTTCCAGCGACCGGTCCAGCGCTTCAAACGCCAGCGCCGCGGCGCGGGGGCCCTGAACCGCCAGCATCGCCGTGGTGGGGCTTTCGTCGACCAGGGTAACTCCCTTGGTCGGGAGATGTTCCTTGAACCACGCCAGGTCGCGGTCATGACGGGCGGCGTTTACCACCACCAGGTATTCCTGCGCTCCCGTGCGGTACACAAAGGTATCGTCGATAACGCCACCGTCCTCTTTTGTCAGGAGCGCGTAGGTGGAAAGACCCTCTGAAAGTGAGGTGATATCTGCAGTCAACAGCGATGACAACCACGAAGCGGCGTCCGCTCCGGTGACGCGAAGCTGTCCCATGTGGGAAATATCAAACAGACCAACGGAGTTGCGCGTTGTCTGGTGTTCCTGAATGGTGCCGGAGGGGTATTGGACGGGCATTTCCCATCCGCCGAAGTCGGTAAAACGGGCGCCGTGGTCGCTGTGCCACTGGTACAGGTCGGTACGTTTCGCGTGCATAGGTACTCCTTTTCGCCTGAGCCCTGTCCGGGACCTGAGAGATTGACCGTACCACCGCATGGCGTCCGGCGTTCCCCTTCGGTGTGGATCCCGTGATGGAATCCAGCTCTCCAGAGCGTTGCACGCGCTCCCGATCCCTGTTGCCTGAGAGTTTCAGCGCAGGCTCGGCTCACCTGGCTTTGCACCTTCGGCGGCGGCCGTAATGCACTGGCCGCTCTCTCTCGGGAGTACTTGTCCGTATCTATAGATTATGCCCGCGGGGGTCACCTGTCAACGTTCTATCGGCTCGAGGCGATCGCGTCTCCGATGCGTCGGACAACCGGTTCAAGCTCATCCGGTGCGTCGACGTGAAACTCCTCGGTGTTGACAAAAATTTTGGGTGACAGATCGTACCGGTCGTACCAGCTCAGGTACCGCTCGTTAAGCTCTTCAAGGTATTCCCGGGGAATCCCCGACTCGAGCCCGCGGTTCCGGTTTCTGATCCGGTCCATCGCGGTGTCCACCGATGCATCCAGGTAAATCAGCAACTGCGGACGCTGCACGTGTTCCAGCATGTTGTCCAGCAGGGTGGAGTAGGTACGAAACTCCTCCTCGCTCATATCGCCATCGGCGGCAAGCATCTCCGCAAAGATCCGGTCCCCGAAGATTGAGCGATCGAGAACACCGCCGCCGTCGCGAAAGATCTGTTTAATCATGCGAAAGCGCTCGTTGAGAAAGTGAATCTGCAGGGTAAACGCCCAGCGACGCTTGTCCGCGTAAAAGCGGTCCAGAAGCGCCAGCGTATCGGGATTGCTCAGCTCCTGGTACAGGCGGATACCGAACCGCTTCTGGATGATTTCCCCGATCGTGGTCTTGCCTACACCGATCTGTCCTTCGATCAATATCACCGGATCGTCTCCTCCCGTGTCGTTCCGTCTTACCATGATCTCACATCTGGGCGCCGACGGTAAAACTGAACACCCACGCCGGATCCGCCAGGTTGTACGCCACGTCGAGCCCGACCGCCGGAATGGCCACCTGGCGGATATACACCCGGAACCCGCCGCCGGGGCCATAAAACGGCTGCGGTGAAAGCGTCTCGGTTTCGTAGGCACCCGCCTCCCAGTAGTGAGAGAGAACCAGCGCGCCCCACCCGGCGCTCATCACCGGCAGGTCGTAAAACAGCGAACCACTTGCCCAGCGATCAGCCGTGGTTGCCTGGTAGGGAAGCGTCCGGAACCCGTCCCGCGCACTGACTCCCGTTTCAGCGATCGCCGGCATCTCGCCGTATCCACCGGAGCCGAGAATGCGTACCCGATGGGTCTCAAAAACCGGAAGTGCCCATCCTGCGCGGGCGCTGACCTCCCAGCCGTCGTCCAGGGTCACGTAGCGCGCGGCAGCCGAGACGGAAGGCCCCACGAGCAGTACATCAATCGGGCGTGTTTTTTCGTAGTTCACGCCTATCTGTGGTTCAAGGTAGGAGCCGTCTTCAATCTCCTCGTCGTCAAGACCGGGAGTGAACTCGTCGACACGCCAGGTGGATACGCCCAGACGCGTTCGCACGTTCAATTCCGGCGTCAGGCGGTAGCCGATGCCCAGTCCGGCGCTCTGTTGGTTGACGGTAAACGCCCGGACCGTCTCGCCGTCGGGGCGGAGCGTTTCCTCTTCGGATCGACCCGCCGCGGCGCTCAGTGACGCAGTCCAGTTGCTGCTGAAGACCGACGGGTCAGCGTACAGAAAAAACCCGCTGAATCCCCCGGTTCCGCCGAACGCTGCCGTTATGAGTTGTTTATTCCGTCCAAACAGGTTGCTTTCCAGGAGGATGAGTCCACCACTGAACCCGTCGCCACCGCTGCTGAAAAACGGAATCGGAACCAGCGTCCACTTTTCGTCAACCAGGACGCGCAGGTCCGCCGGCCCGGTGGCCGGCGGCACCGGTGCAGTCTCAAGCACCCGGTCCAGAGGGATCTCGTCGGGCTCCCACCCTGCGGGCACGACGTACACCGTCACCGCGGCAAACAGGTCGCTCTTTACGAGGGTATCTTCGACCTCCTGCACCGTCACCGCGTCGAGAAGATCGTTGCGTTCCAGGTTTATCAGGTCGAGAACCACCGACTCTTGTGTTTTTCTCAGTCCGTCAATGCGAACGGTGACGAGGGTCGGGGCCGTTTCCGACGCTGAGACGCCACCGGGCAATACGGTCACCCCGATAATAAGAGAAAGCGCTACAAATAGCGCTTTGACGTTGTGAAAAATCCGATCAGCCACCATAACGGGAAGATACCACACCGGGGCCCCCCTGCATAGCAAGGAGGCCGCAGGCGGCGGCGTCCGGATGATTGAACCGTTTGGTTAACGGATCACCGGATCAGGATAAACTCCACCCGCCGGTTCTTCCACCGGTCATCAAGGTCCGTGTGAGGAACGATCGGGTCGGTACCGCCACGTCCAACTGTGGAGATACGATCGGCATCCATACCGCGCTCGATCAGCGCTTCCCGTACCGACTGCGCCCGGGCGAGCGACAACGGTTGCAGCTCTTCCCGCTCTTCCCGTTCTGTTTGTGTCACGTTGACTGCGTGTCCTTCAACGCGTATCTCGTAGGACTGATACTTATCGAACACCTCAACCAGACGGTTCAGAACGGAACTGTTCTTGCGACCTTCCGGGCTGGTGGCGTCCAACTCCAGGAGCGGACTGTTGGGCTCAAAGTTGATGTTCGAGATCTGAATCTTGAGCAGATCGCCATCACGGATCACCAGAATATCGATTGGGATTTCTCCCCGGACTTCGCTGGTGTTGCCCACCGCATCGGTAGCGGTAAAGCGATAGGGGTAGTCCTCGGCACTGATTACCGTGTCGCCGTCGGTGGACCGACCGTCCCAGATCACGCTGCTGCGTGGTGTCCCGGACCCTTCAAACCGGTAAAACGGGCGGTCCCGGCGATCGAGAATGTCAAAGCTCCAGGAGGAAATCGGGCTCGCGTCATCAGCGTCAAGATTAATGCCGAGCTCGTCGTTCAGTCCGTCGTTGTCCGGTGAAAAGGGCAACCCTTCAAGATCAACGGCAAGGTCCGGACCGGTGGTATCCACGCTGACCCGGGGAGTCTCTGTTTGTGGTCGCGCTCCGTTGTTGTAGGAAACGCGGAAACGGACCGTATAATCGCCGTCTACAACGCGCCCGCGATCATCGGCGCCGTCCCAGGTGATCGTCTCCCGGGAGCTGACCGTGTTTCCGGCGAACGTCCGGACCACGCGACCCTGAGCGTTGACAACCTCTGCGGTCCAGTCTTCCGCTCCGTCGGTTCGGCTGGTGATCAGTCGGATATCCACGGAATCGAGGTTGCCGTCCCCGTCCGGTGAAAAGCGACGGGGATTCACCGTTATGTACAGGCGGGTGGGGCGCGTGTCGATCCTTATTTCGCCACTTTCTCCGGTTGCGGTATTTCCGGCGATGTCAGTCCCCGATACGGTGTATCGGTAGCTCCCGTCGGGAAGTACGTTCCCGGCACGGTCAGTTCCGTCCCACTCCAGCGACGTCACTTCGGTGTTCCAGGAGAAGGAGCGCACTTCCTCGCCGTCGCCGTTTGTGATCTGCGCCGACCATCCTTCGGCAACGTCGCTGCTCTGGGATATGCGTACACTGTCGCGGTCACGATCCCCGTCGGGAGAGAAGCGCTCAAAATCGGTTGCAACGGCGATCTCCGGCGGCGTCACATCGAGTGCGACCGGTTCCGTCGCTGCGCGGACTACGTTACCGTGGCGGTAGGTCAGTTGCAGCGTCGCGCGGTAATCCCCCTCCGGCGCGCGTTCTCGCTCGTCGGTGGAACCGTCCCAGGAGAACGATGTGGGGATTGAAGCGCCGCTGCCGCTTTGTCGGTATATCTGCTGCAGCCGGCTCGCCGCGTCGTCGGAGCCCTGCCGTGCCGCTTGTACAGAGAACTCCCATTCAACGATATCCGCTGGGAAGGTGATGTCCGAAGCGAGCTCCAGTTCATCGAGGACGCCGTCACCGTTGGGGCTGAACGCGCGCTGCTGGGCATAGAAGCGGAGTGGCGTATCCACGCTGTAAATCTCGAACTCCGCCGGCGCGCTGCCGCCGGTGTTCCCCGCGCGGTCCGTGGCGGTAAGCTGATAGTTATACATCCCGTCGGTCACCCGTTCCCGCGCGGTGTTGAGTCCGGCGAAGACCAGGCGCTCGGGAGCCTCGCCGACCCATTCCCAGCGTCCGACTTCGCGGCCCCCATCGTTAGTGACCGTTGCGACCCAGCGCTCTTCGGCGCTGGTTTCCTGAGTGATGAGCAAATCGTCAAGGTTACCATCGCCGTTGGGGGAGATGATCTCCTACGTGAGTGATTTCAGCGCCTCCGGAGGGGTTGTGTCGAGGCGACCGGTGCGCGCGCTGAT
>JAQIBO010000068.1 GCA_027859055.1 Spirochaeta sp. | reverse complement strand
CAGATCGTCGATGGTCGCCGTATTCCGTTCCCCCTCACCAAGCGGCAGAAACAGATTTATGCCGCATTCGGGATCTCACCGCCGGTGTAGGTATAATTTCCGGCGGGAAATTAGGTTGGTTGTACTGGGGGAGCTCCAGAAAGTGCAGCACCATGTCTGGCAGGGGTGGGAGCGTTGGCTTCTGGACACCGCTGGGCAAGAACATCAACCACGGATAGCTTGCCGTCTGCCGTATCCTGCAGGTTGAACGGGTTGGCGATCTCCACCGCGGCTATTGCGGGATACCCCGCGTCTTCCTGGATAGCGGAAAGCAAGCTCCGGAGGTAGCGGGTACTGTGTTCGGTGTCGGCACGTTCCTGTCGGTGCGGTCCGGTAGGTCCGCACCTGCTTCCCTTCGGTCCGGTACGTGCCTGGTTCCAAAGACATACTTGAACACCAGGTCCGAGGTGAGCGGAACGGTTTGCCGGTCTTGTGTGTTTTTGTGCGTTTCCATACCTTACACACAGGGCGGAGGGCCACGGTGCTTGTTCTGGAACTCGAAGCGGCTCGCCGCACCGGCCGATCCGACGGGGGCCCGCGGCAGCACCCAGGAGGCTCCGACAGAACCGGATGGTTCAACATAGGTTTTCATGATCGAAGAAAGGCCGCTCTCCAGCCATGCATACTGTTATCTCAACGGTGGGGCTTCCGGCACTGACTACTCCCCGCCGGAACCCCGTACCAGCGGTCGCAGCAAGCCCTCAAGCCCGTTGGCCTTGATCTCGTACAGGGAGGCCAGCATCGTCCCCAGTTCTCCCGCGGGAAAGCCCTGGCCGCGAAACCAGACGACGTACGGTTCGGGCAGGTCGATGAGCAAGCGACCCCGGTATTTACCGAAGGGCATTCGCAAGCGGGACTTGACTGGAATACCGAGCTTGACTAATCTTAGTCAGGATGAAGCAGGTAAACATGCTGGAAGCCAAGACGCATATTTCGCGACTTATCGCCGATATTGAGGAACATCGGGAAGAGGGTATCATTATCGCGCGGAACGGACGTCCGGTGGCCCGGTTGGAGACAACTGAAACGACGGATGTGGAGGGGGCCGTACGGCGGATCGGTGCTGCTCGCGGCGCCTTTGAGGTCCCTGACGATATTGACACCCCCTACGGCGATCTCGCGCATCTGTTTGGTGGAGCTGCCGGCGACCGTTCCGATCCGTCATGAGGCTCCTTCTGGACACGCATATCGCGCTGTGGGCCGTTACGGACTCACCGCGTCTCCCGGAGGCCGCGCGAAGCGTGATTTTGGCCCCGCAGAATGAGGTCTGGATAAGCGCGGCATCGATCTGGGAAATCTCGATTAAGTACGCCCTCGGTCGTGGCGGGATGCCGATTTCCGGAACCGAGGCGGTCCATTGGTTTACCGTTTCCGGGTACCGGGACCTCTCGATTACGGCGACCCATGCCGCGGCAGTTGGCGCGCTTCCCGCGATTCACCGTGATCCCTTCGACCGGATCCTCATCGCCCAGGCGCAGACGGAGCCGCTTCGATTGGTAACCCATGACGAGGTGATTGCGCAGTATTCCGACGTCGTGATGGTGGTATAGCGGTTCGGCGCACGGTCTCGCGTCGCTCTTCTTCGCGGCCCTGCTTTAATCCCTTCTGCTCCGCATCATGCATCAACTGCGCCTGAGTGCGGATGAACTTGTCTCGGGCGTCCAAGCGAGAGCAAAGTTGTTCGTCAGCAACGAACGCCTGATTCCTGGATGGCGGAGAGCAAGCTCCGTAGGTGGCGGGTACTATGTTCACCGCCAAAGATGTATTCGATGATGACGGAATTGCCGTGGTACATGTTGGAAAACGAGAAGAGGTGTACAGATTATGGGAGTAAAATCGGTCCGGTTCAATTCGGATGAGGACAAAGCGCTTAAGGCTCTCACCGATGCGTTTCACATGGATACCTCGGGGATTATCAAAAAGGCGCTGTGGGAGCTATATGAAGACGTTCAGGACGCGGCGGTGATCGAAGCGTTTGAGGTACGGGAGGATGTCGGTGATACCGGCTTTGCCCCAATAGACGATCTTTTGGACGAATCGGGGTCCTGACATGTGACGCCGGGTCACGCCCGGCAGGGGGAGTTACAGCTCCCGGATCTCTACTTCAGGGAGGTCGATGACGGCGGTGATCTCGGCGATTGACATATCTTTGGCTTTGAGCCGGCGCGCGGTCTCGCGCCGCTTTTCTCGCTCTTCTTCGCGGCCCTGTTCGATCCCTTGCTCGAT
>JAQIBO010000402.1 GCA_027859055.1 Spirochaeta sp. | reverse complement strand
CATCCTCGGTGGCGAGATTTCCCGAGGCGCCCGGTGCAAACGGGCACCCTCCAAGGCCTCCCAGGGTCGCCTGCACCTTGTGCACGCCCTGTTCTATCGCCGCAAGGGTGTTGACCATTCCCATGTTGCGGGTGTCATGAATATGAATCTGCAGATCCAGGCCGGGGAACTCCCGCTGTACCGCTGTGAGCGTATCGCGGACCAGCGCCGGATTGGCGATGCCGATCGTGTCGCACAGCGTCACCGACCGGATACCGCTGTCAATGTACGGTTTGAGGAACGGGACCACATCAGCGGCACGCTTCGTTCCCTCAAAGGGACAGCCGAAAGCGGTGGAAAGATCCATGCTCACCTCAAGGTCGGGGAGGGCGGTACGAATCGTCTCCAGCGCGGTAAACGACTCCTCGTGGGTGCGGCGGATGTTGGCCTTGTTATGGCTTTCACTCAGGGAGACGACGTAGGTGACCGATTTCAGCCCCGAATCCCACGCGGCCTGCGCGCCGCGGAGGTTGGGTACCAGCGCAAACATATCGATGCCGGGATGCTTCGCCACGCACCGCTCGGTCAGCTCCCGGGCGTCCTTCATCTGCGGGACCGCCCTGGGGCTGACAAACGAGGTGATCTGCAGGTGTTTGAGTCCCGTCTCTATCAGTCCGTCGATGATCTGGTACTTTGTCTCCAGCGGGATGTACTCGTTCACGTTCTGAAACCCGTCGCGGGGCCCCACCTCGTATATCTCTATTTGCTTCATCTGCTGCGCTCCCTCATTGCGTTTTCCTCATCGATCCTTCCTCATCGATCCTTCCTCCTTGAGCCGGCGGTACCAGTCAAACGCCTCCGAAGGAAGCTGGGGGTGGTGTCCGCCGCACTGCTGTCGCGCAGACCCCAGGTAGGAGGACAGCTGCTCCCGGTACTCCGCAGAGGCGCAATTCCCGATAATCACCTCCGCCCGCGCGCCGTCATCGAGGCCGCGAAGGTCGGCGACGCCGTGTTCCGTTACCACTACGTCGATATCGTGTTCCCCGATGTCCTGGTGGGATACCATCGGGACGATGTTTGAGATCGCACCGTTTTTCGCCGTTGAGGGAATCAGGATCACCGAGAGCCCGGCATTCTGTGCGAAGCCGGCGCCCCCGCCAATTCCGTTGACCACCCGGCTTCCGGCGATGTGGCTGGAGTTGACGTTCCCGTAGATGTCAATCTCGATCGCGGTGTTCAGGGCCAGCAGGCCGAGTCTGCCGATCACCTCGGCGTTGTTGGTGATGTCACCATTGCGAATCACCAGCCGGCGTTCGATATCGGGAATACCGGCGAGGATCTCTTCGACCCGTTCGCTCATCCCCAGGCCCCCCATCGAAAGGGCCGTGGCTTTTCCGGCGGCCAGGAGTTCCATCACCGGCTCAGTGACGCCCCCGCAGAAGAACTGGAGGTCCCGGAAGGGCGCGTCGTGAAACGCATCGGCGATCGAGTTGGCGATGCTTCCGAAACCGGTCTGGATCGGCGGCAGGTTGCCACGCCGGTGTCGATACTCCCCCTCGAGAAAATCAAAGAGGTGGTCTGCTATCTTCCGGGTGAGGGCGGTACCCTTCGGCTCCGTCCCCATTCGTTCGGGGATCTCCGTCTCAACAATGCAGGCGATCTTCTCCCGGTCAACCGGCAATGCCGTGGTACCGATCCGCTGGTCAACCCGGGTGAGGGGAATCGGTTGCGTGTCGGGCGGCGGGAGCGGGATGTGAACGTCGTGCAATCCGCGCAACCGGTCCGGTTGTGCCCGGTTGATCTCAACGATGATCGTCTCGGCGGTCTCCATCAGGTGATGGGTCATGCCGACGGAACTGGTCGGTATCAGGTTACCGTCTCCGTCGAAACCGAGCGCTTCAACGACGGCGACATCGATCTTTCCAAAGCTTCCCCGTCGCAGGAGCCGCGCCATCCTGGACATCTGCTGTTCCACGTATCGCAACGTTCCCGCATTGGACTGTGCGGCGAGGGTGCGGTCGGCGATCATCGGCGCCCGTGCCGTCAGGAGTTCAGCCGTTCCCAGCGTCTCATCAAGCCACGGTGCGTTGGCACCAGTGACAAGAGCAAAGGATAGTTCTTCGCCCCGCCGTTTCCGCTCAACAAGCGCGTTCACCACCGCTTTGGGATACCCCGCCATCGCGTATCCACTCATCGCCACGGTCATTCCGTTTCGAATGGCGGCGGCGGCTTCAGCTGCGGTGACGGTCGGTATCGTCTTCATCTCAAATACTCCCGGTAGCGATTACGAGCGAGGAGTGAAGCCGGAAAAGAGTTCCTCGTCGGTCGGTTTGCGGTTGGGAATCTCCCGGATCACCCAGGTGTTGTTCATGTAGTGTTTCAGGACGACATTCTCCGAGGCGATATTGTTTCCCCATGTGCCGCACCCGAGAGAGCTGGTGAAGGGCATACCGCTGACCCAGTTGCCCGTGTTGGTCGCCGCCTGGGGCTGATTGACCACGACGCGGGTCGTGTACGTTTCGAGAGCGACCTTGTCGATATGCTCCGGCGTGTGCGAAAAGATACCGCAGGAGTGTCCCGCGCCGAGGTAGGCGTGGTTCTCGTTGATAATTCTGATCGCGTCGTCAATTCCGGTGCTCTTGTACACCGCCGTGACAAGACTCATCTTCTCACCGGCAAAGGGCGTGGCCTCCCCGGTCAGCTCCTCCTCAACCAGGAGAAACGCCGTTTCGTCCGGAACCTCGAGACCGGCAATGCGGGCGATATTTTCAACGGGAGAGGCGACGATATCCCGGTTGATCACGTGGTTCTCCGGCCACTCCGGCCAGATCGCCCGTTTGAGCTTTTCTTTTTCGTCCGCATTGAGAAGGTGGGCCCCCACCTTCTTGAACTCTCCAAGCATCTCGTCGTAGACCGATTCATCGATCACCACGCTGTTGTCGCAGGAGCATCCCGCCGCAAGGTCAAAGACTTTGCTCGCTTTGATCTTGGGCGCCGCGTCGGCCAGATCCGCTGTCTTGTCCACGACGATAATCGCGTTTCCCGCGCCTACCCCGAACGCCGGAGTTCCCGAGCTGTAGGCCGCCTTGACCATCGGCGCGCCGCCAACCGCCATTACCAGGTCGCACTGCTTCATCAGTTCGTTGGTCAGCGGAATGGAGGGTTCTTCAATCGAGATAAAGAGGTCTTCCGGGGCGTCGTACTTCTTCATAACGCCGCGGATAAGATCGACGGTTTTTCTGGTGGTTCGCTTGCCCCGGGGATGCGGGGCAAAGACGATCGCGTCCCGCGCTTTTACCGCAAAGATCGCCTGAATCAACGGGTGCATCTCCGCCTGCGTGCTGGGAACGAGAGAGCCGATGACGCCGACGGGCTTGGTGATCCGTACCAGGCCGCGTTCGGGGATCTCTTCGACGACACCGACCGTCTTCTCGTGTTTCACGTCGTAGTACACGCCGCGACATTTGACGGCGACTTTGGCGATCTTTGAGGGGATATCCCCGAGTTGGCACTCTTCAAAGGAGTATTCCGCCAGCTCTTTGACCAGCGCATCGTCGGCGACGATCTCCCAGGTGATCGCCGCGGCGAGTTCATCCACCTTTTCCTGGGAGAACCCTTCGGCGATGCTTTGTGCGGCCTTTGCCCGGGCGATCAACTGCGAAATAAAGACTGTCGGGTCTGTACTGTTTTGGCTCATGGAATTCTCCTATTTCATTCGAACTGTTTTTCCATTCTAAGCCTTTCTATAGAAAGTGTAAAGTTTCGTTTTGGTTTCGGTTGCGCTTTCCATTGAACGTCGTGTATGATCAGATGGAGCCCGCGTCCATACGCGGGCCCAAAGAGAGACGCCGTGATGGGGACCAACCGCCTGGAAGAGATACACCGCCTCCTCAAAGAGCACAAGAAAGTCTACGTGAATGACCTGAGTGCGCGGTTCAACGTGAGCGTTGTGTCGGTACGGAAATACCTCGCCAGACTTGCGGACGAAGGAGTCGCCACGCGGTTTTACGGCGGGGCGGCGCTGGTTGAACGTGAGACAGAGCCTACGCCGTTCGAGTCGATCTACGCAGACCCGCTTCGGAATACCCTTGCGCGGGCGGCGTGCGCACACGTGGTGGACGGAGACTCGATATTTCTCGGCTCCGGCATGACCTGTTGCATCCTTGCCCGGGAGCTGACCGGTTTTTCGAACCTCACCGTCTTTACCAACAACATCACCGCCTTACCCGATCTGGTGAAAAACGGCGCCCGGGTGTATCTGATCGGCGGCGAGGTCGCCAGCACGGATAAGGCCACCCTCTTTTCCAGTTGGGACTCTCCCCACGCGCACCTGCAGAACATCTTTGTCAACAAGGCGTTCACCAGTATATCCGGGCTCGACGTGAAAGCCGGGCTCACTGTGGACTCGATCGTGAGCACGCGCATCTTTTCGCAGATTCCGCAGATGGCGCACCGCTGGTACCTTATCGCCGACTCCTCAAAGTTTGACAAGATCTCAATTTACCCCGTCGCGGACCTCGACCGGATCCATACACTCATTACTGATCACGTACCCGACCACTACGCCCAGCGGTTGCAATCGATCCACGTTGAGGTTGTTAAGTCCGTTTGACAGCTCCGGGATTCGCCGCTAAAATGTTCGTATTATCAGACAATAGGCGATCCATCCGGGGTGAGGTGCAGTCACCACCCGCAAATTCCACCGGATCGTCCGGGAGGCAGCGTGATAATCCGACAGAACCAGAAACCTTTTCCCCTCGGCTACACCGCAATAACTGAGCTTGACGGCGACCACAGCAATATGCTCATGGACTTCGGTATCCTGAAACTCGCCGAGGGTACCTCGTTTTCCAACGACGACCCGAAGGAACGGGCGTTCCTGCTCATGACCGGCGCCGTCCGCTTTAAATGGAACGACGGCGCGAAAGACCACGCCGAAGATGTTGTGCGAACCAGCCTCCTCGACGAGGAGCCCACCGCGCTCCACGTACCGGCGGGCACCGCGGTAACGATTACCAGCACCGGCGGGACCAGTGAAATTGCAATTCAGAAAGTGAAAAACGACACCCCCTTTACCGCCAAACTGTGGCGGCCCGGTGACTACCGCTCCGACCGCTTCGGCGAGGGCACGCTTCAGGACACCAGCACCCGCACCGTCCGGACGATCTTTGACGCCGGTACCGCCGAGGAATACGGCATGGTCCTCGGGGAGGTGATCAACCACGCGGGCAAGTGGTCCAGCTATCCGCCGCATGACCACGCCCAACCGGAGGTCTACCATTACCGCGTCTTTCCGGAGCACGGCTTTGGTCATGCGGAAAAGGAAGACGAGGTGTTCAAAGTCAAGAACTTTGACAGTTACGCGATTCCGCCGGGGGTTACCCACTCCCAGTGCGCCGCACCGGGGTACACGATGTACTACATCTGGATGATTCCCCACCTGCCCAACGACCGCTTTGGACCGGACTCCCGCGTATTTCGCCAGGAACACACCTGGGTGATGGACGCCGACGCCCCGATCTGGCCGGACGCGGACCTCAACACCGTCCTGGCGCACCAGAAAAAGATCGGGAACGCGAAATAACGGCGGAACGCATGACGATGGCCCCCGGCTATGAGAGCCGGGGGGCGTGTCGGCGTACCCGAACTCTCTTCGAGCGAAACGGTGCAACACGCTTCTGTATACAGCCCGAAAAATCGCTGCAGAGCTCAGTTTTATTTGACAACGGAAGAAGTTGCCCGCATAATAGGCAAGTATTGTCTGATAATATGATTGTATCGGTTTGGGGAATCCTGCGGGCGTCCGCCGGGCTGTCCCACCGGGCGCGCCGATACGCACACAAGGAGTGATTGGAGAGCATGCTTACCACAGACGAGATCAGCGCGTTAAAGAAAGACGCTCTGGAGATCCGGGCGCTCACGATCGACATGATCGGGTTTCTCGGAAAGGGCCATATCGGCGGATCGATGTCGATCGTCGAGGCGTTGGCGATCCTCTACCGGACGCATATGCGGATCGATCCCAAGAAGCCGCAAAAGCCGGACCGGGACCGCCTGGTTCTCAGTAAGGGACACGCCGGGCCGGCGTTGTATTCGGCCCTTGCGTACCACGGGTATTTTCCCCAGGAGTGGCTCCACACCCTGAACGTCGGCGGTACCAACCTGCCGAGCCATGCGGACATGAACCGCACCCCCGGTATCGATATGACCGCCGGCAGTCTCGGGCAGGGACTCAGCGCCGCGGTGGGAATCGCTCTGGCAAATCAAATCGACGAACGCGACTACCGCACCTACTGTATTATCGGCGACGGTGAAAGCAACGAGGGACAGATCTGGGAGGCCGCTCAAAGCGCTCCGCAGTTCAAACTGTCCAACCTGATCGCCTTTACCGACTACAACAAGATGCAGCTTGACGGGTGGATGACCGACATCATGAACGTTGAGGACCTCAACGCGAAGTGGCTTGCCTTTGGCTGGTTTGTACAGCGGGTGGACGGTCACGACTTTCAGCAGCTGGACCTGGCGATCCGCCGCGCTCAGGCGGAGCAGTGCCGACCGAGCATGATCATCATGGACACCGTGAAGGGGAAGGGCGCCGCGATCGCCGAGGGCAACCCCGCCAACCACAGCATGAACTACGATTCCGCAGCGGCGCAGGAGATGATCGACGCGCTCCGCGCAAAGGAGGCGATGTGATGAGTGGAACAGAAAAAACCGCCGCCACCGCGCCGGCGAAGCTCTTTACGCCGTTTATGGCCGAGGCCAGCGTGGATATGCGCGGTGCCTATGTGGAAACGCTGATCAAACTGGCGGAGAAGGATGAGCGCATCATACTGCTGGACGCTGACCTGATGAGCGCCCATAAGACGATCAACTTCCAGAAGAGATTCCCCACCCGGGGCATCAACATGGGCGTCGCCGAGGCCAACATGGTCGGCGTCAGCGCGGGCCTCTCCACGATGGGGAAAATCCCCTTCCCCACAACGTTTGCCTGTTTTGCCACCCGCCGGGCGTTTGACCAGTTTTTCATCAGTGCCAACTACGCCCGGCAGAACGTCAAGCTGGTCGGTACCGACCCCGGCGTCTCGGCGGAGTTCAACGGCGGAACGCACATGCCGTTTGAGGATATCGCCCTCACCCGGGTCATTCCTGACCTGGTGATCGTGGAACCCGCCGATGAGGTCGCCGCCGCCGATATTATCCCGCGGTTGGTGGATCACAAGGGGTGCACCTATATGCGCATCCAGCGCAAAGCCGCTCCCCGGATCTACGCGGAGGGCGAGCAGTTCCCCCTCGGCAAGGGTAAAGTGGTCCGCGACGGTACCGATATCACGATCGTCGCCGCCGGCAGCATCTGTCTGCCGGAAAGCCTGAAAGCGGCGGAACTCCTGGAGAAAGAGGGCGTCAGCGTGGCGGTCCTGGACATGTACTCAATCAAGCCGGTGGACGGTGATCTGCTGGAAGAATTCGCGCGTAAGACCGGTGCGATCGTCACCTGTGAAAACCACCAGGTAAAGAACGGACTGGGCAGCGCCGTGGCGGAGGAACTCGCCGAGCGCTATCCCACCCTGGTTGTGCGTCACGGCATTATGGATCTGTTCGGAGAGGTCGGTCTGGTAGACTACCTCATGGAACGGTACGGACTGACGGCGGTTCAGATCGCCGATCGTGTTCGTGAAACACTGAAAAAGAAACAATAACAGGAAAAGAGGAGTAACAGTATGACAAAGGTTGGAGTAGCAGGATACGGAGTTATCGGTCAGCGACTGGCAGACGGTGTGGCCGCACAGGGAGATATGGAACTGGTTGGTGTTGCCGACGTGGCGCCGACGCTGCCGGTGCGCGCACTGGCTGAGCGGGGCATGCCGTATAAGCTCTTTACCGCGGTACCGGAAAAAAAGAACCTTCTCACCGACGAGGGGATCCCGGTGAGCGGCACCCTGGAAGAACTTGTCCAGGAAGTGGACATCATGCTTGACGCCACCAGCGCCGGGATCGGTGCCAAAAACAAGGAACTGTACCAGAAGTACAACACCAAGGCGGTGTTTCAGGGTGGTGAAACCAACGACGTTGCGGATGTCTTTTTTCACGGCTACGCCAACTTTGAAAAGGGCGTCGGGGCGGACTACCTCAAACTGACCAGTTGCAACACAACCGGCCTGATCCGGGCGATCGACGCGATCGACCGCGCCGTGGGTGTACCCCGGACGGCGATGACGATTATCCGTCGCGTTGCCGACCCCGGTGACTACCACCGCGGCCTGACCAACGCCCTGAAAGTCGACCACGCGCCGAGTCACCAGGCGGAAGACCTGATGACGATTATGCCCCATGTTGCGGCAACGGGTATCCTGATCCACACACCGGTGACCCATGGACACATCATCACGCCGGTGGTTACGACCCGGGACAAGATCAACAAAGAAAAACTGCTTGAGATCTTCCACGCCCACCCCCGGATTCGCGTTGTTCGCCTGGAAGACGGCTTTCTCGGCAACGCCAGCCTCTTCAAGTACGCCCGTGATCTTGGCAACCCCCGGGGTGACATGTACGAGATCGCCGTATGGGAGGAGAGCATCGTCATGTCCGGCGACGACATCATGTTTGCGATCAACATACCCCAGGAGGCGGTCGTTATTCCCGAGAATATCGACGCGGTGCGGGCGGCAACGAAGATGCAGACCACCCGTGAAACGGGGACTGCAAAGACCAACGAATACCTGAAGATAAAAGCGCGCTGAGCGCCCGGCCGGAGCGCCACGACTATGAAGATTAAAAGCATGCAAGAGCTGGAGGTGCACCGTAAAAAGGTGCTTCTTCGGCTTGATATCAATTCGCCGATCGACCCGAAGACGAAGAAGATCGTCAACGACAACCGGATTCGCAAGAGTCTGCCGACGCTGGAATACCTGATCGAACAGGAGGCGGCGGTTGCGATTATCGCGCACCAGGGAGATACGCTGGACTACCAGAACCTGATCCCCCTGCAGGAACAGGCCGAACGCCTTTCGGAGCTCCTTGGCCGTGAGGTGGCGTACATCGACGATGTCTGCGGCCCGGCGGCGCAGGATGCGGTGCGGCAGCTCAAACCGGGGGAGCTGGTCATTCTCGGTAACGTGCGGTACCTCACCGAAGAGGTCAGCAGCTTTGAAAACAGCGTGCCCCTCGAGGCACCGGAGATGACCGACACGTGGATCGTCCGCAGTCTGGCGCCGCTGTTTGACGCGTATATCAACGACGCGTTTGCCGCGGCGCATCGCAACGCACCGAGTATGGTGGCGTTTCAGGAGGTGCTTCCCTCCGCGGCGGGTTCCCTCTTTTTTGACGAGGTGAGCGCCCTGGCAAAGGTGATGGACGCCCCGCCGCGCCCGGCGGTGTTTCTTCTTGGAGGCGCCAAGATTTCCGACGCCTTCGGGATGATGGAACAGGTGCTTTCCAACGGGAGCGCCGACACGATCCTGACCGTCGGGGTGACGGGGCTGGTGTTTCTGCTGGCGGATGGATACTCCCTCGGCAGCGGCGTGGATGAGTTCCTCAAAAAACGCGGGCTGGACGCGTTTATCGAACCGGCGCGGAAATACCTCGCCGACTACCCCGACCGCATTCGCTACCCCGAGGACCTGGCGTACGAAGGGAAGGACGGTTCCCGGGCGGAGATTTCCGTCGACAGTGATTCCCTGCCGCAGGGACTCTTCCCCGATATCGGCTCACGAACGGTGAAGGCGTATAAAGCGGTGATCGCCGAAGCGGGCACGATCTTCGTCAACGGACCGGCCGGCGTCTTTGAAGAGCCCAAGTGGGAAAACGGCACCCGCGACCTGTGGCGGGCGATCGCCGACGCCCCCGGTTACAGCGTGGTCGGCGGCGGCGACAGCGTGAGCGCCACAAGCAGATTCACCGACCCGAAAAAGATGAGCTACATCTGCACCGCCGGGGGCGCGATGGTGCGCTTCCTCAGCGGGAAACGGCTGCCACTGATCGCCGCGATGGAACGCGCCTCGGAGCAGGAGCAGGCGGGAACCGGGCCGTACGCGACGTAACCCGGGAGATTCGGCGTTCCCTGAACACGGGCGGTCGCGCCCGCCGGAACACCGGACGACGTGAGCCCATCCAGACTGAGAACGTGCCCGCCGGCACTGTCCGGCGATCCCCACCGTAACGGCGGGGAAACAGAGACAAGGAGCAGGAACGATGAAAGAATTCAAGATTGCGATGATTCCCGGCGACGGCGTCGGACCGGAGATCACAAAAGAGGCGGAACGGGTGATGGACGCGATCACCAAAAAGTACTCCATCAAGTTTGATACC
>JAQIBO010000024.1 GCA_027859055.1 Spirochaeta sp. | reverse complement strand
ATCATGCAGGAGCGCTGCCCAGCGAAGGATTGGGTCATCGGCGGGAGCGCAGTCGCAACTTTGAAGAAGGTGGGAAAACACGTCGGGCATTTCCGGCGTGTCGTGCACGCGGTTCCGGTCCTCGGTGAGCTCAGGAGCGATCACGCCAAGTAACCCATACGCGTCGAGGGCACGCCAGCCCCGGGAAGGGCGGGGTGCGCTCATCATCTTTTCCAGTTCCTGACGAATACGCTCGGGAGCCACGTGAGCGAGGGTTGGCGCGAGGGTGCGAATACCCCGTATCGTTTCCGCTTCGATTTCAAAATCCAGCGTAACGGAAAAACGGACCGCTCGGAGCATGCGCAATGCATCCTCTTCAAATCGAGCCCGGGGGTCACCGACGGTACGGATCGTCTTTTCTTTGAGATCCGCGCGTCCGTTGAGCGGATCGACGATCTCTCCCGTTGCCGGATCAAGGGCGATCGCGTTCACGGTAAAGTCACGGCGTTGCAGATCTTCCTGGAGGGAACGGGTGAAGCTGACCGCCTCCGGACGGCGATGGTCCGAATACTGTCCGTCGATCCGAAAAGTGGTTACTTCGAATTGATGTTTTTCGAACAGGACGGTAACGGTACCGTGTTGTATTCCCGTCGGGATCGTACGACGGAAGAGGCGCTGGACCTCTTCCGGGGTAGCGGAGGTGGCGAAATCGTAGTCGGCAACGGGCAGGCCGAGGAGGGCATCGCGGACTGCGCCGCCGACGACGTAAATCTCATGGCCCGCGTCGTGGAACTGTTGCGCCATACGGCGGACCGGGGCGGGAACAACATGCATAGACGTATCATGCCATAAAAAAAGGGCGCACCTCAAAGAGGTGGCCCTTTTTTTCGTTTGATCCGGAAGGATTACTGCAGGAGCTGCAGTACCGACTGGGTCGACTGATTCGCCTGCGCGAGCATCGCCGTAGACGCCTGCACCAGAATCTGGTTCTTGGTGTAGTCAACGACTTCGTTGGCCATGTCGACGTCACGAATCCGCGATTCTGCGGCCTGAAGGTTTTCCGCACCAACACTGAGACCAATCCGCGCCATGTCGAGGCGGTTCTGGTAGGCACCGAGGTCAGCGCGCTGTTTGCTGACAGCTGTCAACGCCTGGTCCACAAGGGCGATCGCAGAGTTAGCCTTGTCCGGAGTGGAGAGGCTGATAAAACTGGCGGTGTGCGGCAGACCGGACGTGCTCTGGAGGCCAAGCCCCTGAGCGGTCATGGTACCGATGAACACCTGTTCCCGCTGGTCCATGTTGGCACCGATATGGAACCACATGCTGGCGGTGACGACGTTTGTTCCGCTTTCGCGGGCAAACCGCCCGGTGAGCAGATTCATGCCGTTGAACTGGGCGTGCGAGGCGATACGGTTTACCTCATCCACCAGCTGAGAAACCTCAACCTGGATCTGCATACGGTCCTCGTCGGTGTAAATACCGTTGGACGACTGTACGGCGAGTTCCCGCAGACGCTGCAGGATATCCTGGGTTTCCTGCAAATACCCTTCCGAGGTCTGTATGAGCGAAATACCGTCCGCTGCGTTTCGTTCGGCCTGTCCCAGACCACGAATCTGCGAGCGCATCTTTTCGCTCACCGCCAGGCCACTGGCGTCATCACCTGCGCGGTTGATTCGCAGACCAGACGACAACTTTTCGATGTTTCCCTGAACATCCATGTTGTTGAATTTCTGTTGGCGCTGCGCAAACATCGCGCTCATGTTGTGGTTGATGATCATTATCATCCTCCTTGATGAAGTTTCGAGGACTTCCCTGTCCTCTCTTCATGCATCGGTCCCCGGGAGGTTCGACTTGAGGAAAAAAATGACGTAAGATCGACATGATGCAGGAGATTCGCGGTGTAGTGGTAACCGGCGGTGCGGCGCCGGAGGGAGAAATTTTGATCGATGATCGGTCTCGGGTGATGGTTGTTGCAGCCGATTCCGGACTGACGACGGCTGCACGAGCGGGGATCGTACCCGATGCCATCGTCGGCGATATGGACTCGCTGGCGGATCGGTCCCTTCTGAAACGGTATCCGGACGCAACGATCGAACGTCATAAACGTGCAAAAGACTGGACTGACACGGAAATTGGCCTCAAATTCCTCTGGAAAAGAGCGGTCGAAGAGGTTACCATCGTGGGGGGTGGTGGCGGAAGAATGGATCATCTTTTCGCTCTTCTGGCACTCTTTGAACGTGCACGCTTTCCGAAACGGTGGCTGACCGATCGGGATGAGATTACGGTGGTCGAGGATTCGGTAGTGTTCGATGCACCGGAAAACGGAATCGTTTCTTTTTTTCCGGTCGGACCGGAAACGTGCAGGATGACGAGCACCGGGCTTCGCTGGGAACTGAACGGACACGAATGGACGCATGGTGATGTTGGTATCAGCAACGAATGTCAGGACAGTACATGCCGGGTAAATATGCTCAGCGGACGACTTCTTATGGTCCGGGCGCTGCCGAGCCGAATCGTCCTGTAATCGCAGCGGGCGTTGAGGATCTGGCACGGGCCCTTTCCGAGTCGGACCGCAAACAACTGCTGTCCCGCATAGAACGCGCGCTGAGTGTTGAGGACAAAGACCAACAGCGGATTATTCACGGTGAACTGCAACAGGAACGGCGGGTCGAACTGATCGCAGCCGACATGAACAAGCTCGGGTTCTGGGAACGCCTCCGCTTCTGGGTGAAAAAAGTCATGTCCGGCGGCCGCGACCAGGAAGTGTTTCTTCGGTTCCGGCTGGATCAGGCGAAAGAGCGGATTCGAGAAGCGCAGCGCACCTTCGTAGATTTTGATAACCGGGTATTGCTTCCGCGGCTTCCGGAGATGCTGCGCGATCTGGCACGAACGGCGCACAAAACACGCCCGTTTTTTGAGGTGATCTGGGACAGTACCGATTCGTTGCGAGGCGTTCTTGACGTACTTCTTGCGCGACGGATACCGGATGCAAAGCGGACGTTGCAGCAGTTCTGCTCGACCCAGGAGATGCAGGAGGTGTTTCGATCCACCGAATCGCGCAACCAGCTCAAGAAGCTGGTTCTTGATCGGGTCAGTGAATACGTGGATCGGATTCCACCTTCGGTGATGGATGAGATTGAAACCGGGTTAAAGGGTCTCTATCTCCTGAAAGATGTCTCACTGTTCGACTTCGATCGTTTTTTCGTGCAATTTCAATCAACAGCGGCAGAGGCGATCGGGTCGGGCCAGATAGAATTTCATCAGGCGGCGGCGCATCGCGTCCTCGACAGTCTTGAAGAACTGTACCTTGCGTTATACAGCGTGAGCCGTATTCAGGGCGACCCCGGGTTGTATCCGGAGTTGATAGATTTTTACTACGCTCTGAAAGAGGGAAGGGAACTACCGGTTGATGGAGAACTTTCAGCGACAAAAGACACAACCGAGATGCGCAAGGCGATCAAGGAGCTGGCCGCAACGGGGCGGGCCGTCAGGAAATCGATTCCACTGGTGGATATTATCCGGTTTTTTCGGAACGACCCGTATTACCGCTTTCTTGCGTATGTCCCACGATTGAAGCTCCGGGATTTCTACTATTCCAATCTGAAAATTCGCGTTCTTGAGGAACTGGATGCGCGGTTCAACGATATCCGAATGGGTGTTCTCGGGCAGATGGTTCAGGAGGTCTTTCCCCACGGGCTTCTTCAATTCGAGTACTTTCATCCGGAGATTCAGTCCGGGATCCACCGAACCGGTATCGGTCGGCTGGAGGTGTACCGCTCACTGCAGATTGTGCACAGCTTCATTCAGAGGGTGTATCGGGGTGGATTGCATGAGTTCATGCGGATTCTCGGAAAGATCATCCCCGTCAGGACGAGGCAGACAGGTGTGGATTTCACGCTTCTTATTGCCGGGCTTGAGGACGTGGAAGAACGGCTTCGAGAATTTGACCTGTCGTTTTCACCTGATTCCGAGGAGGGGAAAACGTTTTACCGCTATCGGCACACCAGCGCGGACCGGGACCCGACGCAACTCACGGCGTACCGGGGCCTGGTGAATCAGAAAGCGCGTGACGCGAAAAACATCATAGAGAAATTCTCGTACCAGCTTTCGGGCATTCACCAATCGCTGCTGCTGATAAAAAAGGGAAGTCACTCGCATCTCAACGAACGGTATCGCGGGTTTGACGCTACAAGTGCGTCGGACAAGCCGTTTGACGACCGCCTCGATGAGTATCTGGCAACGATGATGAATACCGAGAAAATTCTGAAGCAGATGATCGTGATCGAAAGCGAGACATGAGTGCTACCAGTTCCCGGTGTTTCACCACCTCATTCAATGACTGACTGGAGTTGCTGAATGTTGAGCGGATCGGACTCGTGTTGCGCGGCGATCTCGAGATATTCCAGCAGCACTGGATGACGGTCAAGGATTTCGCCGTAGCGAGCAAGCGTCTCCAGGCGTTGATCCCGGCGCGCCTCGTCGGATGTGGTGGCAGCGGTGAATTCGCGCAGAATGTTTTCCCGTTGCTCCTGGACGGCGCGGTACGTCTCCCGGGCAAGGGCGTAGAGCTCAAGATCGGGTAGAGCGATCTCTTCGGGGACGACCGTTTGCAGGGTGATTTCGGGGAAGCGTTCTTCGATACGTGCCTCGACCGGATCAAGAACCGCGTCGGTCAGTGAGCCTTCAAATCCCTCATTTACCATGCGGTCAAGCGTGGCTGACACGGTGTCCAGGACAACCGACGAGATCCGGTCATCAAAGTCGTCATACCAACCGTCCAGACCCTCCGGCCGGAGTCCCGAGGGTGCCAGTTCCGTTATTCCCGTGTCCGAGAGGCGGTACCGAATACGCAATTCCACCCGCTGTTCAAACGACGGGGTACCCTCCAAATAGTCGCGGTACAGATCGGCCGACGGGAGGGCGGTGCTGTTCGAGACGGTAAGAGTGCGGGTCTCCATTGGAAAATGGTAGAGCGTCACGTTTTTGGGTACAAGGAGTTGCCATCGCCACGCAAAAGCACCCGGGCGTAACGTTTCGGAATCCCATCCACTGGTCCGGGAGAACATAAGCGCCTGCGTGCCCGGTTCAAGCCGGATCGGGACGTAGCCGAAGCCAAACACGACGGCGCCGGCGATAAGAAGAATAATGAGGCTGACAAATAGCTTTTTCATCGTTTTGTTCCTTTTGCGGTGTCCGTGACCGGGGTTCGATCGGACAGCGCGTTGTGAAGTTCGCGGAGATCTGAAAGTACGATATCCGGTGTAACGTTTTCCGCGATCGGATCGTTCTCGCGAAGGCGAAGCGACCGCGAGTCCCCGGCAAACAGAGCGGTCACCATACCGATTTCATGTGCTGCGGCGATATCATTGCGCATGTCGTTTCCGACGTACAACACCGTTTCCGGGGAGCTGATTTCAGCCGCGTCCAGAAACCGGCGGAAGATCGCCGTTGAGGGTTTTGCGATTCCCGTCTCAAACGACCAGACGCACACCCGAAATCCGAGGAGATCCGGCGGCGCACCGAAGAGGGCCTCCATGATAAGGGGGGTGTAGAACTGTGCATTTGAGACGATTCCGAGGTTGTAGGACCCGGCGCCGAGTTCGCGGATTACTTCGGCAGCACCGGGCATCGGCCAGACCGGGTTTAAAGCGAGTTCGTACTCCAGAGCGATCATCTCCGGGTCGTACGCGTCGGTGGGCGGACGGAACTGGCGCGCTATCACCGTTGCCCAGATCTCGCGGATATCAACCTCCGGCTGTGGTATATCCCGGGAGCGGAGCCGGGCGTGGTGACGGGCGATCGTGTTGAAAAATTCCTGCGCGATCGAATCGGCGGTGCTTCCCGGTCTCCCGTAGCGCTGGGCGAACGTTGCGAAAACGCTGTCGGCGCCTCGGGAAGCACTTGAGTCAACCCCGATCTCACCGGCGACCGAGGTGAGAAGTGTTCCATAGACGTCAAACACAACCCACTGTATCCCGGGGAGATACTCGGTGCGAGGGGAGTAATCCGGCGGCAGCGGCGTAATTGCCGAGGAACTTTGCTGTATCGTTGTGATTAGGCGTTGTCGCCGACCCCGGTGAGACATGTATACTTGGATACTACGAAATCGGGTATGCAAGATCAAGGAAGCGGGCTCCAGACCTCTACACGACTCTTCGAACGCGCGTTTATTTTCGTGTGGACGATGGCGTTGATGCTGGCACTATTGTACGTAGTTGGAAATTATCAGGGATTCACCGATCGGACGCAGCTCCAGTTATTGCAGGCGATGCAGGGAGTCAGCGGCATCGGCTCCGTCGCTGCCGTGGTCGCGTTCGTGCTGGAATGTATTCTGCTGGTCCTGCGCCGCCGGCTGGTCACTGTCGTACATCTGGTGCTCCTCGTATTCGCCGCAGTGGCCATGTTTGGATTAGCTCTCGGTAGTACCGGTATCCTCGTGTTCCTTGAACCGGTGTACGCGGAGAAATGGTGATACGAATTCACAGCGGACTGGAGCAGCGACGGATGCAACAGGTCTCCTCACGTCTCTTCGGCCTTTTCCGGGATCTTGCGGCCATGCCGATCCTCGGAACGAGTACGATCACAATTGACCGGTTTGTACGGCGCTATCTGTACCGCCACGGAATGATGAGTGCGACCGTTGCATACCGGGGCTATCCTGCGCACTGCAGCGTGAGTATCAACGATGTCGCCGTTCATGGCGTCCCCGGGGACCGTGCCATAGCGCGGGGTGACGTGTTCACTGTTGATGTCGCGGCGCGGGCTGACGGTTTTGTCACCGATACGGCATGGACCTATGTCACTCCCGGTGCGTCGCATCGGGATGTGGAACTGGTGCAGAGAGGGTGGCGGGCGCTCCGGGTCCTTCTGCAGTCAATTCAACCGGGTGTCACCGTCAGTGAAATCGGTGGAACCGCCGTGGTGTGTGCAGCGGCGGAAGGGCTTGCAATCGTTCCGGAATTCGTTGGCCACGGCATTGGTCGGGAACTGCATGAACCACCGGTCATTCCGTTTGTCTCGGACCACGGGAGTCGGCGGAAAGAGCGGAACGGAACTGACACAGTTGAATCCCGACCGGCGGATATCGCTTTGGTACCCGGGATGATTGTGAATATTGAACCGGTTTTTTCCGCGGGAGCAACGGCGGTGACACAGCTTCCTGACGGGTGGGGGTTCAGTTTGGATGATCGTTCCCGCAGTGTTCATTTCGAGCTTTCCGTCCTGATCGGCGAGGATGACGGCCGGATACTCCAATTTGACGGACTTCCCGCATTACGGTTACCAGAAGATACTCCTTTTACCCGTATCACAACATAACCCTTTCGAGACAAGCGACCAGGAATAATTG
>JAQIBO010000504.1 GCA_027859055.1 Spirochaeta sp. | reverse complement strand
TTCCGTGATGACAAACGGTGAGAGTTCCAGATAGCTCACGCGGCCGGCCAGTGACTCCCCTGATTGGCGGAGGAGCTCAAACGACGCCGATCCCAACAGGAGATAACGCCCCGTCCCGTGTCCCGCCCGACGGGCCCGGTCAATGAGTCCACGCAGAACGGGGAACAGTCCCGGTGCACGGTGGACTTCATCGAGAATAATGAGACGGTCCATGTGATCGGCGAGAAAAAGCTCCGGATCCGTCAGCTTCGCCTGATCCGATGGGGCCTCAAGGTCCAGATACAGCGCCGGGATTTCCTCGGCAAGCGCCATCGCCATTGTAGTCTTGCCGACCTGGCGAGGACCGGTGAGTACGACCGCCGCTTCCTCTGCGAGTCGCTGGCGAACGTTTGATGCGACCACTCGTACTTTCATCCGTGTAATAATAACATGCTAATGTCGTTTTTTCAAGGACGATTGCCGGAATGACGCCTGGCGCCGGGATCACGACTGATCCAGGTTCACCTCGGCGCGGAACCGCTCAACCTCCCACCCGCGGATGAATTCGATTTGATCGTCGTCCATTCCGCGGGGGCCGCCAAAGTTTTCCGCGTACGCGGCAATTTTGAGGGCGTCCCGAAAGAGCATGCGCGCCGTATCCGCTGCTTTGTGCGACGTTCCAACGGCGAAGAAACCGAGCCCCCGGACGAGGACGATACTGGGAGGAGCCCCATCCGCGGCATACTCGCGGAACTGCGCAGCGATTTCAGCTTCCTCGGCGACGTACAACGGGCGCGGTCCGGCGTATACGATGTGATCCGGTGAACACGGCCGCAGCAACGGCGCCACCGTCTCCCCGTTCGCCGCACGGCTGATCGCCTCACCGACAGCCTCAAAGAGGACGACCGGCGTGGTTC
Organism: Spirochaeta sp.; assembly: GCA_027859055.1. Lineage (GTDB taxonomy): Bacteria > Spirochaetota > Spirochaetia > DSM-27196 > Alkalispirochaetaceae > Alkalispirochaeta. Next base: position 15,961 of record JAQIBO010000504.1, on the reverse strand, counting down.
CGGTGCTTTCAGTGAATACCTCGATGATCTGTCGGCGCAGCCGATCCGCAGCCGTAAGATCGACATCGAAAATGCGCATATCCGGTACACGCTCGATACGGGCCAGCAACGCCGTCACAATCTGCTGGTGAATACGGTGGATCTCATCGGGGTCTTCGGCAGCGACGGTAAGTCCGTGATTCTGCAGGAAGATATACGGAGCGGGAGCGTCGGCGGTCACCTTGCGTCGGGCAACGGTGTCTACGATGTGTTTGCTCAGCACGTATCCCGGGTTGATCGCGCCTACCCACTCGGCGCGTTCTTCAAACAGCTCTTTCACAACGGCGGGTCCGTCGCGACCGCAGGTCACGCCGTTTACCAGAGTCGGATGAGTATGGACGACGTAGGTGTGGGGTAACGCATCGTGCATTCCCGTTTCCACGCTCGGACGCAGCGTCTCGCCGCCGTGTCGCGCCGCCATCAGGTCGGTAAGCGCCTCCGCCTCACGCTGTTCCACGTCGCGGGGATACTCTTTGTTCCAGATCTCCGCAAGGCGCGTTCTGTCCAGGGCGACAAAGTTCTCCTCCGTCGCGGTGCCGAGAGATGTGCCCGACGCTTTCACCCACAACGTGCCATCCGTCTTGGCGGAGGTGTTGCCGCCCCCCGCGATGATCCATTCATCGTCGCGTCCGTAGTGCCGCGAGAGAGCGACAATGGTGCTGAGGGGTGACGCCGGTGCGTTCTGGTTGTTGCGGTTGCTCATGATCGGGCATCCAACACGGTCTTCTCGTACTCCTTCACCCGCTCAATCCATACCGGGCCAATCGGGGCGTCGTTCCGCCGACAGAACTCGTCCCACACCGCGCCGAGGGGCATCGTGCGCATCTCCTCCTGAAGAGCAAGGCGAGTCGTAAAATCACCGGACTCCTCCGCCGCGCGGAGCGTTGCGGTCGGCTCCAACAGCGCCGCCAACGCCGCCTTTTGCGAGGAGCGGATTCCGATCACCCACGCCGCCAGACGGTTAATACTGGCGTCAAAAAAGTCTACGGCGACGTAGATCCTTTCAAACGCATCGGCGCGCTTGATCTCCCGGAAAATCGCTTTTGTCGCGTCGTCCATGATGACGACGTGGTCGCTGTCCCAGCGTACCGGTCGGGAGACGTGCAGCATCAACCGCCCGGTGAACGGCAGGATCGCGGTAATCTTTTCGGCTACCGATTCGGTCGGGTGGTAGTGCCCGGCGTCCATCGTGAGCAGCTTGCCCCGGCTCAGCGCGTAGGCAAGGTAGAAGTCGTGAGACCCGACGACGTACGACTCGGAGCCGATGCCGAAAAGCTTACTTTCCACCGCGTCAATCGTCTCGGTTTCCGGGTACGCCTTTGAAAAGATTTCGTCGAGGGAACGGATCAGGATTTCCCGATGGCCAAGGCGGTCCGCCGGCTCGTCCTTGTACCCGTCGGGAACCCAGAAGTTGTTGAGCGAGGCTGACCCCGTTTCCCGCCCGAAGTACGCGGCGATCTCGCGGGTTCGTTTCCCGTGTTCGATCCAGAATGAACGGATCTTCTCATCCTTGCTCGCCAGGGTGAACCCGGCGTCCGCCAGGGGGTGGGAAAAAAACGTCGGATTGAAATCGAGCGGTACGCCGAGGCTCCGGGCCCACTCCACCCAACCGGTGAAGTGCTCGGGAGCAACGGCGTCGCGGTCGATCTTTTTTCCACCGTGTTCCAGATAGCTTGCATGGAGATTGAATCGGTGCCGTCCCGGAATCAACGAGTAAGCGAATTCAAAGTCTTTCCTCAGTTCGTCGGGATTCCGCGCTTTGCCCGGATATCCGCCGGTTGCCATGATACCGCCGCCGGTTATCTCTCCAACCCCTTCGAACCCGCCGACGTCGTCAGCCTGCCAACAGTTGATCGAAATCGGGATCTCTCCCAACCGTTTCAACGCCTCTTCAGTGTCGACGCCAAGAGTCTGATAGTGCTCGCGGGCGTCGCTATACGCCGCTTCGGTGTGCATGATGTTTCTCCTCGGGAAGGTAGGGCCACCCGCCCCGCAACGGGGACGGAGGTGGCCCTGTTCAGTTCGGTCTGTTCGTTACCGACCGATTACAAACCGGTCAATAGACGTCTTTCCAATCGTCGATGTTGTCGGGCTCAAACTTGAAGGGCGCACCAAGGAGAATCTCGGTTCCACCGTCGCTGGCTTCAATCACCTCGAACTCACCCAGTCGACCGGCTTCAAACGTTTCGCCCGCCTCACCTTCGATCTCACCCTCCACCAGCGCGGTGGCGGTATACGCCGAAAGGTAGCCGACGTCGATCGGATTCCACAGGAACATGTACGGGCAGGCGCCGTTCTCGATATACTCCGCCATCTCCGAGGGGAGACCAAGACCGGTCACTTTGACGTCTCCGATCAAACCACGGTCGGTGATAACACGGCCAGCAGCGGCGATTCCGACGGTGGTCGGCGCGATGATCACTTCGAGATCGGGAAAGCTCTGCAGGAGTCCCTCGGTTTCGCTCACCGACTTGTCACGGAGGTCGTCACCGTAGGCGACGCGCACCAGTTCAAGATCAGCGTACTTGTCGGGGTTCTCTTCGAGTTCCTTTTTCATCCACTCGATCCACAGGTTCTGGTTTGACGCCTGACTTGTTGCCGAAAGAATCGCAATGTCCCCGGCGCCGTCGGCCATGTCGTACGCAGCCTGAATCAGAGTGCGTCCGATCATCTCCGAGTCCGCCTGGTTGACGTGGGTCATCCGGCTGGTCGGGTTCACCGCCGAGTCCGCCGAAATCACGACGATTCCTTCGTCCATTGCGCGGGTGAGAGCCGGCTCACGGGCGTCGAAGTCGTTTCCGGTGATCGAGATTGAAGCGACCCGCTGGGCCACCAGTTGGTCGATGATCTGGATCTGCGCTTCCGCAGTTGGCTGATCGGGAGCGCGAAGGATCGCTTCGTGTCCCTGCTCTTCGATTCCTTCGCGGAAGCCTTCCATCTGCTTCTCACCATAGGGGTTCCCGGTGTTCTTGAAAATAAAGGCGTGGCGCTGGGCACCTCCTTCTTCCTGTGCCCCACTTGCGAACACGGTTGATACCGTGCTTAGGGCCAATACAACGATGAGCAACGAGACGATTACTTTTCTCATACTCATACCTCCTGTTTTAATTTCGACCTTCGTAGCAACGCTACATGGCCGTTTTTTTCTTACCAAAGCGGATCTTGTGGGTGAGAACCGACAGGATCAGAAGCAATCCGATCACAACCAGCACGATCGGTGCCTGCAGGTTGGCCAGGCCCATCCCGTAGCTCAGGAATCCGATGATGAATATTGCGAGGATCGGTCCACCGATGCGACCGATCCCCCCGCTGGTACTCACCCCGCCAAGCGCCACCATCGCGATCACCTCCAGCTCATACCCGATCGCCACGTTGGGGCGGGTACTTCCCATTCGGGAGGTCAAAAAGAGCGCGGTTACCGCGGCCATCAGTCCGTTGAGCATGAAAACGATAAAGATCACCCTGTCCGTTTTCACGCCGGAATAGCGACACGCCGTGGCGTTGTGCCCCATTCCAAAAACGGCGCGGCCAAAGGTTGTCTTATGGAGGAGCAAGCCAAAGGCGACGGCGACGATCACAAAGGCGATCACGATGAACGGAATTCCCACGATCTCACCCCATCCAAGAAATTCAAACCATTCGGGAAACCCACCGGCAGCTTGGTCGCCAAGGATGATGTAGGCGATGCCGCGGTAAATGATCATCGTCGAAAGCGTGACAATAACGAAGGACAGCTCCTTGAACTTCACCAGGAGCAGTCCGTTGACCGCCCCGCCGGCGGCACCAACGAGAAGACAGAGGATGATAGCCACCGGCATCGGGACCCCGGCGTTGTACGCGGTTGCAGTGATCACCGCGGAGAGCGCAACGGTGGATCCGACGGAAATGTCGATCTTGGCAAGGATCAGGACAAACATCATCGGAAAGACGATGAAGCCCTTATCAAGGAACGTGGCGGGAGTACGAATAAACGTATCGAAGGAAAGGAAGTATGGAGAGATAAGCGAGTTGATAAGGATAACCAGGAGGAGCACGCCTACCAACATCCACTCCCACTGAAGGAAAAACTCACGCCACGAGAAGGGGCGTTCGATACCGATTCCAGTCTTATCGTTCATCGTTGCATCTCCCGACGTCGTAATGCGTTGCGCTCGGTATTCCGTCTGACCATGACGTTGGTGAGTACCGCCGCCAACACGACAAACCCTTGAATCCCCTCCTGCCAGAACGGCGATACGTTTATCAACGGAAGCGCGTTGGCGAGTATTCCAAACATGATCGTTCCAAGAAGCAGACCGGTAAGCTTACCGACGCCACCGGTGATGCTCACCCCGCCGAGAATACACGCGGCGATAACCTGCAATTCGTAGCCGATCGCCGTGTTTCCCTGGGCGGAGGCGAATTTCGCCACCCATAAAACCCCGGCGAGGCCGGCGAGCCCGCCCATAATCGCGTACACAAGAAATATCAGCCGTCGCCTGGGAATACCCGATATCGCCGCCGCCTCCGGGTTTGACCCGACCGCGTAGATCCGCCTCCCCGTGCGGGTATGATTTATGAAGACCGCGAAAACGATGTACACAAGAACCGCGATCATTATCAGATTGTTGACCCCCAGGGTCTTGCCGGTTGCGATCGCCTTAAACCCCGTGGACATCTGGTAGGAACTCACCCAGCTTCCCCCGGAGACGACGTAGGTGAATCCACGAACCACGTTCATCATACCGAGCGTTGCGATCACCGGAAGCACGTCAAAACGAGCAACCAGCATGCCGGTGATCATTCCGATCACCGTCCCGACCAGCATTCCAAGCAGGATAGCGAGGATCGGCGGTAATCCCGGTACCTTGACCACCGTCAGTGCCGTTACCATCCCGGCGAAGGCGATAATCGCGCCGACTGAGAGGTCGATCCCGCGAGTTACCAGAACCAGCATCATCCCCACCGCGAGGATTCCCAGAATTGCGGTGTTGGTGAGCAGTGAGTTGATGTTGTCCAACGTAAGAAACGCGGGGTTACGCACCTGTACCGCGATGCTCAACACGATAATGAATATCAGAAGACCGAGTTCACGGAGGCTTTCGGTAAAGACGATTTTACGCACAGCCATACGGTTACACCTCGCTCCCTTGCCGTGTTTCCACAACCATCGCCGCATTGAGTATCTCTTCCTGGTTGGTTTTCGCGGTTGTGAGCCGTGCTGTGAGACGCCCGTCCTTCATGACCACGATACGGTCGCTCATTCCAAGCACCTCGGGCATCTCGGAGGAGATCAGAATTATCCCGTAGCCCTGCTCGGCGAGCTCACCGATAATTTCACAGATCGCCGCCTTGGCGGCTACGTCGACCCCTTTCGTCGGTTCGTCGAGTATAATCACTTTCAGCGCTCGGCTGAGAATCTTGGCAACGACCACTTTCTGTTGGTTTCCACCGGAGAGGGTGGACGCTTTCACGTGTACGTTTCCGGTCTTCACGTTGAGCTTTGTCGCCAACCGCCCCGCGGCGGCGCGTTCCCTGTCAAGCGAGAGCCCGCCGAAACGGGCGAACGCGTTCAGCGACGGCAGGGTGATGTTCTTATAGATCTCCCACTCCAGTATCAGTCCTTCAATCTGCCGGTCTTCCGGAAGGAATCCGATTCCGAGGTCCAGCGCTTCCACCGGGTCGGCAGGGGCGATCTCTTGGCCCTCAAGAAAAACGCGGCCAGAGTCCCAGGGATGGACGCCGTAAAGCGTCTCACACACCTCGGTGCGCCCCGCCCCGACCAGACCGGTCACCGCGAGAACCTCGCCTTTGCGGAGATCGAAGGAGACGTCCCGGAAAAAACCGACGCGGGAGAGATTCTCCACGCGCAGGAGTTCCTCACCGAGTTTCACCTGGCGTTTCGGATACATCTGCGAGATCTCCCGCCCGACCATCGCGACGATCAACCGTTCCTGATCTATCTCCTCGGTTGGCCAGGTACCGATGTACTTTCCGTCACGAAACACGGTAACCCGTTCAGCGAGGCGTTTAATATCCTCCATCCGGTGCGAGATAAAGATCACCCCGACTCCCGCGTCTCGAAGGCCCTGAGTGATCCGGTAAAGCTCCTCACTCTCGTGTTGCGAGAGCGCCGCGGTCGGCTCATCCATGATAATGATCCGCGCGTCGGTGGAGAGCGCCTTGGCTATTTCGACGATCTGTTGGCGCGCCACCGAGAGGTTGTTCATCCGCTCGTGGGAATCGAAGTTGGCATCCAGCTGATCCAGAAGCGCCTGCGCCTCGGTGTGCATCGCGTTCCAGTCGATACGACGCGTTCGTTTCGTGACCTTTTCGTGCCCCATGAATATGTTTTCCGCTACGGAAAGGTCCGGGTAGGAGGTGACGTGTTGGTAAATCGCGGCAATTCCCTGGTGTTGCGCGTCCATCGGATTACGTAACGTCAACCGCTCACCGTTGAGGAAGATTTCACCCTCGTCGGGGGCGTGGACGCCGGTAATAATCTTTATGAAGGTGCTTTTCCCTGCGCCGTTCTCCCCCATCAACCCGTGGATCTCGCCGGCGAAAAGGTCGAATTGTACCCCGTCGAGTGCTCTCACTCCGGGAAACGATTTCGAGATATTTCGAAGTTCAAGAATCGGTTGGTTCACCGCTACTCCTCTTCAATCCATGTAGAACATCTCCGCCAGGTCGTAGACCTTGGGGGAGTTATCAGGGTTGGTTTCCATCAGGTCGGCCATGTGCGCCCACCACTTCTGTACGATCTCCTGTTCCGCCAGTCGATCAGCCGTGTTGTGTTCGGTCACTTTCTGGCTGGCGTAGAGCGTGTGCGTCCGGGGATCAAGATAGATCGTATAGTCGCGCACCCCGGCGCGCTGCAGCTCCGCGACCAGTTCCGGCCAGATCTCGTCGTGGCGGCGTTTGTACTCCGCCTCGTTACCCGGCTTCAACTGCATCGCAAATCCTACCCGTTTCATCAGCACACCCTCTTCACCGGCACACCGATAAGTGCGCCCAGTTTCTCGATCCGGCCGGAAACGTGGCCAACACCGACCGCAGAATGGTGCGACGGCCCGAGCCGGGACCAGCTCTCCACGAATTCCCTGGCCGACAGGGAAAACCGGTAGCGGCTGTTGGTGTTGCCGATATTGAGGACCGGCCCGGGAACGCTTTCCCCCTCGGCAACGATCATGTACACACCGTCGGGACCCTCACATACGGACAACAGCGTTACCGGTCCGTGGCGCACTGTCATCTGGATCGACAGTCCTTTGCCCGGCTTGCCATGGTATACCGGCAACGGCACAAGACCGACCCGTCCCTCGGCGATTGCAAAGTGCGCCGGACCGTCGTGGCCAAGCAGGATAACATCGTCGTTGAAATCCATCGCGTAAAACTCGGAAAAGGACCCGCCCGCTCCAAAGGAGTCCATGATTTTCATCGCCTGTGCGTTTTTGATCTCGCACTCACCGGCTACCGGAATGTTCCGCCCCGTCAGAAGCGTGTTACCGGCGATGACCGACGTGACGATATCTTCATGGACCGATCCGGCGGTCCCCTCGTAGTAGTACGCCAACGAGCCGAGGTGGTGGCGGGAGACGAGCTTGTCCAGCGCCACGGATGTGCGCGCGGCGCGTTTGACTTCCACCGTTTCGCACTCCGGCGAGACCTCGAACGCCTTTCGGAACTCTTCGATTTTCTTTTCCACCTCAGCGTCGGTCACCGTCGAGCGGAGCTCCGCCAGCTCATCGATTTCGACCAGATCAAGGTGCCCCCCGAACGCGGCGATCTGTCTGGTCATATCCGTGTACACGTCAAGCATTCCGGCGTAGTAGTGCCCCATAACGCCCAGGCGGTTGTTCTTCATTTTTTTTGCGACGTGTGCCGCTTGGACCCACTCGGCGATCGCCTCATCCGTTTCCGCCTCACCGAGATATCCCGTCACAAGGTGGTATTCGATACCCGCCCGCTGAAACACACTCGCGATTTCGGGAACGCAGCACGCCTGGCAGTGCGCCAGCCACTCGCCGGTCGCTTTTCCGCGGTCTCCGAGCGCGTTAAACGCCTCGTAGTCGATCGCCGCAACCGGTTGAATGTTGAGTACTACGATTGGCACCCCCGTCTGTTGCGCAACCGGGAGTACGGTAGAAGAGAGTGCGTAGGTTGAAATATACAAAAAAATCACATCAACCTGTTGTTGACTGAATAACGAACCAACCGCCCGTGAGCGTTCCGGATTATCCACCAGTCCAGCGTCAACCAGATCAACATCACTCGCAGCGCCGATTTTTCGGGCGATATCCTGTTGATAGCCCTCAAGGCGCTCTTTCAAACCGGAAAACTGCGGCCAGTAGGTGTCCAGGCCAATTCCAAATATTCCGATTTTGAGCTTATCAGTCATCGTCTATCCGCCTCCTTATCAGCGTTGTATATACGCTACACCCGTCTTACAGACCCGCAAATGGACAAAAAACCGCATGTGATATACTTTATTTATGGCGACACTGCGAAACAGTTTTTCCCGATACCTCCCGGTCAACTCCGAAGCGATCAGATGGGAGATCCATTGCAACGATGCCGGATACTCTACGGTTCCCCCGGGAGCCAGTTACCCGCTCGTTCCCGAAGACCACCCGAAGGACTACGCCGCCAACGTCGCCACGGGCCGGGTGCTCCAGGAGTTCCAGGTTATCTACATCACCTCCGGGCGCGGTTATTTCGAGTGCGAGCGCATGGGGAAAACGAACGTTTCCGCCGGGGACGTCATGCTGCTTTTTCCCGGCGTACGCCACGCGTATCGCCCGTCCCGAGAGACAGGCTGGCACGAGTACTGGGTCGGTTTTTCCGGAGAACACGCCTACCGGCTCTGGCACAACGGTTTGTTTGCCCCCGAAAAATCGATCCACCACATCGGTCTGAACCAGGAGTTGACCGCCGATTACGAGCAAGTGGTACGGCTCTGCCGGCAACAAACTCCGGGATTCCAGGTTCGCCTCGGGGCACTGGTGCTTCAACTATTGGCGCACATTCACGCGATCGAGAGCGCCGCGCGAACCGACTCGAAACACAGCGAAGTTGTCGAACAGGCGCGGGCGGTGATGCAAAGGCACGTTGATGAGGGGATCGACGTTTCGGTTATCGCCCAGACCGTTGGAGTAGGATACACCCGCCTGTTGGAAACGTTCCGGAAGTACACCGGATTAACACCGTACCAGTATTACCTTCAGATGCGCATCCACCGCGCAAAAGAACTGTTGCAGGATCCTGACCTCTCAGTAAAAGAAGCGGCGGCAGCGCTCAACTTCGAGAACCAGTACTACTTCTCGCGTATTTTCAAGAAGAAGACAGGCATCACGCCGTCGGAGTGGAAGCGAAGCGTTGACGCCGGTTCATCGTCGCCGGAACGCCACTCACAACGATAAATCCTCTTGACCGGCGCTGTGACCGCTATGTCGCGAGCAAATCCAGAAACCGTTGATAGTAGGCGTCGATGCCGGGAAGGTGTGCCGGCTCGATCGGCTGCAGCGTGATATCCACCGCGTCGGCGAGCTCCGCAACCGGGCGCCCTTCCAGAGCGGACTTGCCGCAGAGGGCCGCACCAAAACTCGTCGCCTCCTCAACGGAGGTCAAAAAGATCGGATTGTCCGGGAGGAGCGCCGAGAGGAATGCCAGGTACCCGCGGTTGTTCCGAAACCCTCCCTCGATGAAAAGGTCCGTCCCCGCCACCAGGCCCACGCGGCGCAACGCAACAACGGTCTGAATCGCCACAGAGAGGTCCACAAGCGCAAGGCCCCGTTCGTAGTCGTCCAGCGCCGCGGGGACGGAGGCACCATCTGCGAAATCAACGAGGGGCGTTATCGTCGGTCCGGGAAATTCCACCGTTCGCGCCTCCGTGTCGGGGAACTGGCCGGACCCTTTGATAACCGACGGGAGGATAAACGCCTCCGCGCGATCGACGATCTCCCGGAACAGATCGTGATCCGGTTCCGGTTCGTCGGTGCGACCGTGACGTTTCGAGAGAATGCGGTGATACGTCTCGTACTCAAGCCCGCCGGTCAGAATCGATGTCTTCACCGGTTTTCCGACGTAGGAGAGATTGTAAAACACCATCTTTCCAACCTCGTCAGCGGCAAAGGAGACCGAATCGGTGGGATGCATCGCAACGCACCACGTTCCGGTGGAGTTCAGGACGAAGTCGGAGTCCCGGGTAATCAGATAGGGGATGAGGCTTGAGTTGGAGTCATGGATGCCGGCGGTCACCACAACCTCCGGACTGATCCCCGTGCGCCTGGCGACTTCATCGGTCACCGTACCGATAACCTCCGTTGGAAGGATCGGACGCTTCGGCAGGGCGTCGCGGATGCCGAGTCTATCCACTACGACCGACCAGTCGCCTTTGGTGAAGTCCCACAGGTAGGAGTGGCACCCGGTGTAGGTGACATCTGCCGTCGCCACACCGGTAAGCCGGTAGGCGAAGTACTGCGGGTAGAACAGGAGATGTTTCGTCTTGGCGAAGCCCTCGGGATACCGCTCTTTCAGGAAAAAGAGCGACTTTCCGACGTTGATGAGCGGTTGTACTTCCGCGGTCGCGGTGGCAACCTGGAGCTCTGCGGGAGAGCCCATTTCGGCGAAGAACCGCTCTCGCACCCCCTCGTCGACGGGCTGCGTGTAATCCACCGGCGGAACCGACGGTTTCCCGTCGGCTCCGACGCAGACGGCCGCCGCTCCGTGGGTGGCGATGGTGATCGCGCGGATCTCGTAATCGGCAGCAAGCTCGGTAAGCTGTTGAAGAAACCACTCTTCGATCTGTTCCACATCCTCGACGCGGATTCCATCGGCTTCGTACGGCTCAATTTTCCGCTTCCGCGTCTCCACCATCTGCAGGCTGGTGTCGAAGAGAACCACTTTCTTGTTGGTCTTGCCGATATCGAGGACGGCGATCACCTGTTGCATCATCAATCTCCCGGTTTAGCGGTACAACGGACCAAAGTTGGCGCACGCCCGGTAGTCTGCGCCCTCCGGCTCCATACCGAAGAGCTTCCATACCGCCGGGCGAACAACGTCTTCATCGGCGACGTTGTGCATGTTCACGGGGATGCGCAACATGGAAGCGAGGGTGATCAGGTCCGCGCCGATATGCCCGTAACTGATCGCCCCGTGGTTGGCACCCCAGGCGCCCATTACGGAGTACACGTCGGTGAAGTATCCCTCACCGGTGGTCCGCGGGACAAACCAGGTCGTCGGCCACGTGGGGTTGGTACGCATATCCAACGCGTCGTGAACCTTCTCCGGAAGATCGACGGTCCACCCTTCAGCTATCTGCAGCACCGGCCCCTGGCCCTTTATGAGGTTGACCCGGCACATCGTCACCGGCATGTCGCCACGGGTAAGAAAATCGGTGGAGAACCCGCCGCCCCGGAAGTACCCGAGATCCGCGGCGCAGAACTTTGTGTGTGCCACGCACGCCTGCGCTTCCTCACCGGTGATCTCCCAGAACGGCTTAATCGCCGGTTTCCCCTCTTTCTCCTGTTGTCCGGTACCGTCCAGACAGGTTGAGCCGCTGTTGATGAGGTGGATAATCCCCTCTTTGGCGGTTCCCGAGAGGGTGTGTCCGGTGACCCGTTTGACCGCATCGGGACTCCAGTAGGTCCGAACGTCGCTGAAGATCTGCGCGGTCCCGGTAAGGAGATGTCCAAACAGCATCACCGCGGCGTTGAGACTGTCGTTTTCGGTAGCGAAGATATACGGCGCCCGGAGACCGTCCCAGTCAAAGCTGGTGTTAAGCATCGTCTCCATGAAGTCGCCGTTGGGGAGGTAGTCGGTCCATTGCCGTTGGCCCTGAAAGCCCGCCCCGATCGCGTTGAAACCGAGCGCCTCCTCACCGAAGCCGCGCTCGGCGAGTTTCGGGTTGCCCTCCATCAGGTCTTTTCCGATAAGGGTCATCTTGACGGAGGTCTCCCACTCCGCATCCTTCTGCTCTCGGCTGTGTTGCACCGCCGGATCGTTGGGGTCCATACCTTCGGTCACGTTCTCTTTGACCCACGCAAGCGCTCGCTCGTACTCATCTTTGTCGTAGATCTCCTCCTCGATCCGGCGGGAGACCTCACTCATATCGACGGATTCGTTCCGCATTCCCAGGTAATCCTGGAAGAAGTCCGGGTCGACGATGGAACCGCCGATACCCATGGAGACCGAACCGATGGACAGGTACGATTTGCCACGCATCATCATTACCGCCGTAGCCGCCCGGGCAAAACGGAGGATCTTTGCTGCCACGTCTTCCGGGACGGAGTCGTCATCGAGATCCTGCACTTCATGACCGTAAATACCGAACGCGGGAAGCCCTTTCTGGGCGTACGCGGCGAGGACCGCGGCGAGGTAGACCGCCCCGGGGCGCTCAGTTCCGTTGAATCCCCACACCGCTTTCACCGTCATCGGGTCGGTGTCCATCGTCTCCGAGCCGTAACACCAGCACGGCGTGACGGTAAGCGTTGCCCCAACTCCTTCGCGTTGGAACTTGGCGTGACACGCTGCGGATTCCGTGACGCGGCCGATTGTTGTATCCGCGATCACCACCTCCACGGGGGTTCCGTCGGGGTATTTCACGGATTTCCGGATCAAGTCCGCCGCTGCGCGGGCCATCTTCATCGTCTTGTCTTCCAGGGACTCGCGGACCCCACCGAGACGCCCATCAATGGTGGGACGAATCCCGATCTTCGGTTTGTCTCCGGCAAAGCGCCATTTGTCGGTTTTTTTCGGTTGCGGTTTCCAGTTCATCTCTCGTTCCTCCCTCGTGTGGTTTTACTCTTCAACGACGACGCCTTTTTTGAGGATGATATTGGCGTAGAGCGCCGTTTCACCCGTCTGGATCGTCGCGTGCGCTTTCCGGGCACGGTCGTAGAACGCAAAGCGCTCCATATGCTCTATCCCCGCGTGATCGGGTTCGTGTTTTTGCACGACTTTCCGGTATTCCTCCCAGATCGGCGTCTTCACGTTGTTCCCGGGAGCGATCTCCATGAGAACCGCCGGGTTGTCGACGTAGGGATCAAGGGGAAAATACTCGAGAATCGCGTCGAGGAGCGGCACGATTCCCAGACCGTCGGCGCGCAGCACCCGTTCCGCGCGCCCGCCGGCAAAGTAGTTCCCGTCGGCGAGAACCAGCTCATCGCCGTGGCCCATCTCCTGCATCGTTTTGAGGAGCTCCGGTGACAGGATCGAAGGTATTTTCTTTAACATCGCGCCGTCCTTTTCACAGTATAGCCTACCCGACGGTAATCGCGGGGGCATGCTCCAGGAGGTACTTCTCCGCCTCCGCGTTCCACAGCCCGCTGTGGCGTTCAACGATTTTTGCAAGGTCGGCCATAAACGGATCGGTTTTCCCGAGTTCCGGCATGTCCGCGATCGCCGTCAACGGCATATCGACGTGCGTGTAGATCAGCTTCTTACCTCCCGGAATTTTTGGAAGGTTGAGCGTCGTATCGACGACGGCGTTGAGTCCCCCCACATGAGTTATCATGATCGACGGATTGACGCGGCCCTCTTCCATCAGAGTCAGGGATATGCGCATGTCCTCCGTGTTGCCGCCGCTGGTGCCGACAAAGTGATGCCCCGCGTAGTGGACGTCGTAGAAGTTGATTGCGGCACTGAACGCGGGATCCGTGGGACCGGCGAAAAAATTGAGACAGCCGTCGCGGCCAAGGATCTGGTCCGCCTGCTCAACCACCGGCTCCACCGGCGCCATCGCGAAAACATCGTCAAACCCGGCGCCGTCGGTCGTCGCTTTGAGCTCTCCCACGGGGTCCTTGAGACCGGCGGTGTTGATAAAGCGAAGATCGATACCGTCTTTTTTTGCCGCCTCGACGGGGAACAACTCCGCCGCCCGTTTCAAGCGAGCGTCGTCTATATCGGTAACAACCAGCAGACTCGGCCGGGTATCGCCGTGGAGCGCAAGATCCACCGTCCCAAGCCCCATCGGTCCGGCGCCGGCAAGAATTGCCATCCGACCGCCCGCGTTGATACCCTTGTGGTGCTCGTAGTTCCCCGGGGTCATGTGGTACGAGGCGCGAAACGCGCCGACGATACAGGACATCGGCTCGCTGAGGCTTCCAAAGTACGACGCCTCGCCGTTATACGGCAGGAGACAATCCATCTCCATCACCTCGTTGGGAATAATTACGTGGGTGGCGTCGCCGCCGATGTGGCGGTAGGAGTACCCCGGGGCGTCAAGGCTGCCCTTGTAGTTGAGCGCCGGTTGGATCACGTAGCGTTGGCCCTCTTTGTATTTGTCCCCCCACGCCTTACCAACTTTGAGCAGCGTGATCGAAAACTCGTGCCCGATCATCACCGGATTTTCGGCGATGTCGTTGGGAACGCGCTTGTGATCTGAGCCCTGGCCCGCCGCTTTGTAACTGCTCATGCAGATACTGTCCGAAACGACCTCACCAAGTATCTCGTTCTCGGCCGGCTCCGGTAGTTCAAACGTTTCCAGCCTGAGATCTTCTTTTCCGTACATTCGTACCGCTGTGGTTTGCATCAACACTCCTTATCTGTGTGTTCGTCGTCTTTGTTTGCGTCACTACACGCGGCGTACCGAGACGCCGCACTCTTCTATCTGTGCAACCGCTGCATCGTCCATCCCGTTGTCGGTAATGAGGATGTCTACGTCGCTCAAGGGCATCACCTGAGTGAACCCGCGTTTACCCAGCTTGGCTGAGTCGGCAACCAGCACCGTCGTCTCGCAGTGGGCCGACATCGTTCGCGATACCTCGGCCGCCTCAACGAAATTCGTCGTCAGTCCGTGCTCGCATGACAACCCGTCAGATCCGATAAACGCGATCCGCACGTGGTACTGTGACAGCTCGGAGATGGTGATCGGCCCGACCATCGACTCCGTTGCCGGCCGAAAGATACCCCCGACAAACGCAACTGAGAGCATCGGATTGGCGCGGGCATACGGCAGGATCAGGGAGGAATCGGTCACCACTTTGACGTCTTTCTTTCCAAGGAGATACCGGCCGATCAGCGCGGTTGTGGTGCCCGATTCAATCATAATCGAGTCACCGTCTTTGACCAGGGCAGCAGCAGCCTTTGCGATGCGTCGCTTCACCTCCGTCGCCGACTGTTGCCGCGTGACGATGTCCGGATGAAACGCCGGAATCGCTCCGCCGCGGACACGGACGAGGTAGCCTTTGTCCGCCAGGGCATCCATGTCGCTTCGGGCGGTCACAACAGAGACGTTGAGACGCTCACTGATATCGTTGACCGTCAGAAGCGGCTCGTCGGCGAGCAACCGTACTATCGTCTTTTCTCTATCCTTGAGATTATCCAATATTTTCTAAATACCTTGTTTGTGCTTTCATTATACTTGTTTTTCGTCTCGCCGCAAGGGTAGAATACGTGATCATGAACGATCTGATTGACGCGTTAAACGCAGCGACCACCGCGGAACGCCTCCGGGCGTTGACAGACCTGGCGGAAACGACGGACCTTCGAGCGATACCGTTTGGTGAGGACGTAAACAACCACGTCCATACGCAGTATTCCTTCAGCCCATACACCCCGACGGCCACGGCGTACCACGCGCGGCGGGCGGGCTTGCGCGTTGTCGGCTCTGTGGACCACGAGTCGATCTCCGCCGCCGACGAAATGAAGAGAGCCGCGGAGATCGTGGGAATGGGCTCCACCGTAGGGTGTGAAATTCGCGTCGATTTCTCCGCGACCGCCTTTGGTGACCGGCGACTGAACAACCCGGACACAGTGGGAAACGCCTATATCGTGATTCACGGCGTCCCCCGCGCCTCGTACGCCCAGCTGGCGGAGCGGCTGAAACCCCTTAACGCCGCCCGGGAGGAGCGCAACCGAACCGAGACGGCGCGGCTCAACGAGATCATCGCCGCGGACCTCGGCGCGTTGGACTACGATCGCGACGTCCGTCCCCTTGCCC
>JAQIBO010000503.1 GCA_027859055.1 Spirochaeta sp. | reverse complement strand
TCGCCAATCTCATCAAAGACGAAGGAAACAAATTGGGGCGAATTCTCCAGCCCGGCGATGATCATGCGATGATCGGGAACGGCGGTCACCGCATCCAGTACGGTCCGATCCAGGGCCTCGCGATTGGCGGTCACAACCCCGATTGATTGTGAGGGGGGAAGCATGCGCAGGATAAAGTCCAACTGCAGCAGACTGGAAAGGAACACCGGTACCCCCAGCGCCTCGGCGATCCGCTCCTGGTAGATTGCAAGAAACCCGCAGTCACCGGTAACAGCCCGGACGCCCTCCTCAACGAGGCGCTGTCCTGCAGCGATCGCTTCGTCAACCATGGACATGTCGTGGTTAAAGAGGCGTTCCGGCGTGAATCCCCGCAAGCGCTCATAGCGGACCGGAAAGGAATAGCTCGACGCGTTGGCCACATCCCCGGGAACATAGGGCACGTAGTTCTCGATCGCGAGAATACCAATGGGCTCCCCGTAGCTGACCTGTCGGTTCCGCTGAAAATATCTCATTAGCTGAATTCTCGAACGGAATCCATGTCGCCGTCAAGGTGGCAGGGTACCAGATTGCGGCATGCGTGGTATGCTCGTCACGTGGCAGACAACATTCCCGTCTTTGACGGACACAACGACTATATCAGTCGTCGCTTTGAGGATCCGAAGGTCGATCTCTTTTCCGGCGAGGGGATGATGCATATCTCCCTGGATGCACTGCGCGCCGGCGGGGTGTTCGGCGGTCTCTTTGCGATCTTCGTGCCGCCGACGGGCGGTTTTCACGGCAAGCGAGAAAGTGCTCCCGGCGGAATGCCGCCGCGGGTTGACCTTTCCTACGCGCGCCGCGTCGTGGTAACCCAGTTCGCCCTGCTTCTGCGGATGATCGAGCAGTCCGATGGTGCGTTTCGCCTGGCCACAACGGTGGAAGAGATCGAAGCGATCAGAGACGCCGGGAGTATCGCCGTAGTCGCCCATGTCGAGGGAGCCGACGGTATTGCCGCCTCCCTTGAAGAGCTGGACCTCCTGTACGCGGCGGGCCTGCGCTCGATTGGCCCGGTGTGGAGTCGGCACAACCGCTTTGGCCACGGCGTGCCGATCTTTGGCGAAAGCACTCCCGACACCGGTCCGGGGCTGACGTCAGCGGGCAAGCGCCTGGTCCGGCGGTGCACCGAACGGGGAATTGTGGTCGATCTGTCGCACATAACCGAGCGTGGCTTCCGGGACGTTGCCAGAATCAGCGGCGCGCCCCTCGTTGCGTCACACTCCAACGCGTGGCACCTGTGCCGCTCGCCGCGAAACCTGACAGATGCGCAGCTCGATGCGATCGCCCGGAGCGACGGCTTTGTCGGCCTGAACTTCGGAACGATCTTTCTGCGGGCCGACCGCGCCGTCAATCCGGACACACCGTTGACAGTCATGATCGATCATCTGCGCTATCTGGTGGATCGGCTTGGCGTGGAGCGCGTCGGGTTCGGATCCGATTTTGACGGCGCGGGTATTTCAGCGGCGATCGGCAACGCCGCAGGTATGCCGCACCTAATAGAAGCGATGCGGACAGCCGGGTTTTCTGAAAGCGAGATCAACGGAATCGCATGGCGGAACTGGCTGGCCGTGTTACGGCGCATCTGGGGACGATAGTCCGCGCCGTCCCGCGCCGCGCTCACGCGATGCGGTTGCGCGGAATACCGCGAATATAGGCGTCCACGTTGGCCGCCACCTCATTGATGCACCGTTGACGTGCTTCACGGGTTGCCCAGCCGATATGGGGGGTGATAATGCACCGTGGAGCGGTGAGCAGTGGATTGTCTGCCTCGGGCGGTTCAACCTCGCCGAGGACGTCCAGCCCGGCACCCCCGAGATCCCCCCGGTGCAGCGCCGCGGCAACCGCTGCGTCGTCTATCAGCCCGCCGCGGGAAGTGTTGATCAGAAAGCTCTCCTGTTTCATCAAAGCAAGCGCCTCAGCATCGATAATGTGGCGCGTCTCCGCATTGAGCGGCAGGTGAAGGGTGACCACGTCGCTCTCCCGGAGCAAATCCCGCCACGGGCGCCACGCAACGGCGATTCCCGGCGTGTCTTTCCGGCGTTGATCCCACCCCAGTACGCGCATTCCCAACGCGGCGGCCACGCGGGCCACATCGGTCCCGATGGAACCCAACCCGATCACGGCGATCGACTTTCCCGCGAGCTCCACGAGCGGCTCCGGCAGATAGGCAAATCGGCTCCCGCGGCGCCACCCGCCGGAACGAACCATCCGGTTATACGCGGGAACCTGGTGGGCGAGGGAAAGGATCAGGGAAATTGCCAGCTGCGAAACGGAGGCCCGAGAGTACCCCGGCACGTTGGCAACGGCGACACCGCGCGTTCGGGCGGCGTCGAGGTCGACCTGGTCGTGCCCGGTGGCAAACAGTCCGAGAAATTTCAGCGCCAGAAATCGGTCAAACTGAGCGGCATCAAACACAACATCATCGGTGAGGACGACGCGGGCCGTTGCGGCGTGGGCTTTCGCGGCGGCCCACGTGTAACAGGGAATCGCGGTGAAGTCGCCGAGATTCGTGATCGGTGACCAGGAAACGTCGCCGGGGTTCACTCCATACCCGTCGAGGGCGAGAATCTTCATCGCGATCCCCGACATAGACGTGCCGGTGCGTCAGAAACCCCGCTGTCCGACTCACGCATTATTTGTTCACGGTGAGACCCGTGCATACACTCTCCCTTGGTATCATTATATGAACGACCGTTACAATTATGTAACAATTTAGTGTAGGGGCGGCCAGTCCTGCTGTCAAGGATCTTTCGGTCTGGTGTTCCCGTGTGCTATAATTCTTTCATGGCACAACGTACACAAGACCCGGCAGTACAGGAAAAAATTGACGCAATTCTCAAGCGCGTGCGTGACCCGGAAAGCGATCTTCCCATCGCGGACCTCAACCTGGTGCAACGTGTGCGTGTCAGCGATGACCACTCGCTGATTTATCTGGATGTACCGTTTGACCGGCACACTCCAGGGTGTATGACCTGCGCCGGTATCGCCATGACGATCGTTGCGGGAATCAAGCGGCGGCTGGTTGAGGCGTTTGAACAGGAGTTCCCCGGCTACACCGTGGAATTTATCTGATTCAGGCGATGATTACTGTTGACGCGAATCATACCGCTGAACCTGAAAACCGTCGCTCAGGGGCGTCCGTTCATGTTGGTCCCGGCGGAATAGATCTCAGCGGGTTCCATATTGTGGTACACGGTGCAGCCGGCACGCTTGCGGGCCACTTTGTCCGCGCCGCTGCGGCGGCAGGTGCCGCGCTGAGTCTGGTAGATACGCCCGGAGCATCGTCGGATACAGAGGACCGGAATCGATCGAACCTGCAATCGCTTGGTGATGCATGCCGCGGTATCTCCGGCGAGGATCCGCTCCTGTTCCTGTCGGATATCAGCGACGCCACCGACACGGTTACCCTGTTTGAGCACATCCGTGCGGCCCGTGAGACGGTTGATATTGCGGTCAACTTCGCCGGAGTGCATCACGCGCCGTTTGATCTTCTTGCCGATGATATACAAGAGCTCGCAGCGACGTTCCGCACGGTTACCGAAATCAATCTCGTTGGTGCGTTTCTGTTCACCACAGCGGCCGCCCGGGTGATGATACCCCGGCGCACGGGGCATATCATCCACCTGTGCAGTAACGGCAGCCGCGCGGCGCTGTACGGAAGCTACGCGTACAATGCGAGCAAACACGGAGTCGAGGGAGTGGTGCGAACCGCCGCTGCGCAACTGGCGCCGGTGGGTGTCCGGGTAAATGGTATCGCCCCGGGTACGGTGGTGACAAACCTGAACCGCCACATGCTCTTTGACGAGGCCGGCGAACTGCGGTCTCGTGCCAAAAGTATCCTTTCACATACCCCGACCAAGCGGTTTGCCACTCCCGAGGGAATCGCCGAGTCCCTTCTCGCGATGTGCGTGCCCCAGCGACACCTGACAGGGAACGTTGTATTTGCCGATGACGGTTACAGCATCGAGGGGCACACCTGGCCCGCGGGAAACGAGGCGCTGTATACCGGAACTGACGCATTGGCGGCGCTTCTGGATCAGACCGACGGGCCGGCATGACCGGTATGTTCGCGTTATCTGTTATACTGGTTTCATAATGCGTGCAGTATCCAACGGACGTTCTGCGCACGGGATCACTCAACTGTTTCGTATTCTCGTTGTCATGGTGTCTTTTTCGGTTATAGCGTGCACACAGTCCAACGAGCCGGCGGATCGTTCAACGGGTGCGGCGCCATCGGATAGCGATCGGGAGCTCCACCTTCTGGCAAATGATCATCCGTGGGTTGATCACATTCGCACCGCGCTGCCGGAATTCACCGCAGCCACGGGAATCACCGTCAATGTGGAGGTCTACCCGGAGGAGCAGTTTCGAACCAAGCGGACGGTGGAGATGCTCTCCGGAATCAGCGACATCGACGTGTTTATGATCATGCCGGGAAACAGCCTGTCTGAGTACCATCAGCGGGGATGGGTTGAACCGCTGGACCCGTATTTCGACCGGACCGTCGATGCGGTATCTCAATTTGATAGACGTGACTTTTTCCCGGGAGCCCTTGCGGGGGGCGTCCGCGACGGGGCGCACTACAGCATACCGCTGTTGTTGGAAACCTCGATCCTTGCGTACAACGCCGATATCCTGGCGACCTACGACCTGATCGTACCGACTACGATGGACGAGCTGTACCACGTTGCGGGTACAGTGTCCCGGAAGTCTGAAGGACGTATTATCGGCATCACGATGCGGGGGCGAGGCGCCTCTGCTACCAGTCAGTGGGTCGACTTTCTGCACTCTTTTGGCGGTGACTGGGTGCATCCGGATGGCTCCGCAGCGATCGATTCGCCGGAGTCGATCGCCGCGTTGCGTTTTTACGGTGACATCTTACGCAAATATGGCCCCCGGGACGCCGCCGGTAACGGGTGGTACGAGAGTCTCTCCCTTTTCGCCCGCGGTGAGGCGGCGATGATTTTCGATGCGAACGTGTTTCGGACGCATTACGAGGACCGCAGCCGGTCGGAAATTGTTGACGCGGTCGGATACGCGATGATTCCCGCGGGACCCGCGGGCGCGGTGCCGCATACCTCTCACTGGGGGCTTGCTATCTACCCTGGATCGGGGAACAAAGACGCTGCGTGGCTGTTTATCCGCTGGGCCACCGCCCGGGAACAGGCGTTGCGTGCTCATCGCGCGGGAATTCCCGCCGCTCGGGAAAGCGTCTGGAACGACCCGGCCGTGCGGGGGCGTGACAGCGAATCCGGCTGGATTGAGGCGTCGACGCGCAGCTATGAGGTGGCCACCCACCGCTGGAATCCACCGGTTGTACGTGTCGATGATGCACGGGCGAGCGTGGGTGAAGCGATCGTCGCCGCAATTCTTGGGCAGGATGTCGCCGCTGCAGCTGCTCGAGCAAACGATCAGCTCAATACGATTCTCGACGAAGAGCGGGACGAGTAGGACGGAGAGGACGGTGATTCACCGATCAACAAGTATCCGAACGCGTATCTTTTTCTCATATGTCGTCTTGATCGCGATTATCGGCGTGTTTATCGGTTTAGCTGGGATTGCCCGGACCGTTCGCGTCGGCATTGAAGAGGACCGGGCGGCGGTACTCGAACTGCGCACCAGCTGGGGAGCGACGCGAACGCTGTTGGGCGAAATGATCATCAACTGGAACAACGGCGAGGCGTACGGGGAGTTTCGTGCTCAACGCGCACGGTTTGCGGAGCAGTTGGCGACGCTTGATGAAGGAATCGGATCGAATCGCCTCTACCGGGACCATTTCAGCGAGCTCCTCGACGGATTAAGTGCGGTGTGGGCGACCGCTGACAGCCATCTCGACCGCGTGACGGCGATTGTCGACGACCCGGGATTCGCGATGATTGAAACGATGGTCGCGCGCCAACCAGGGCTTCAGCGGCTGAACCACCTCTGGGCGGAACTTGTCGACGACCCTGCCGTTGCGTCACGCCGTTCGGCGTATCTGATCCAGCGCCTGATCACGGAGATCGAGTTTTTCCCCATCTATGGTGATACCCTCGAACGGTTACTCGCTGAGCTGGCACTGCAATCGGAGCTACTCCAACAGGAGATCGTCCGTGCCGAGTCGATCGGGCGCGTTGTCTTTTTCGTGACGTTTCTTGCAG
>JAQIBO010000450.1 GCA_027859055.1 Spirochaeta sp. | reverse complement strand
CGGCAAGGTCACCAAAGACCACGAGGGCAACGCGCACCGGTCAGATATCGGCGCTGAAACTGGCGCGCGCCTGGTCGTGTTCCCACATCGTGACGACTGCCCGGCGCACCGTTGCCGCAGACACCTGCGGGACGATCTCCTCCCAGGCGACACGACAAAAGAGCTCGATGCTGGGATTCTGTCCGGCAAACGCCGGCATATCGTTGAGCATCGCGTCGCGATAGCGGTTTACAAAGGCGTCCAGCGCCGATTCGATTTCAACGATATCGACCATGTAGTTGTGCTGGTCCAGGGAATCACCGAAGAGGGACAACTCCAGCCGGAAATGGTGCGAGTTGGGCTCATTTTCCGGCCCCCAGTCGCCGCCGATGAGGTAATGCCGGGCGATAAAGTCGCGAATGACGGTAACGCTGTACTCCTGGTTGGTCATGGTGATGCTCCTTGTGCGTAGTTGATAACGATCCACGGTTCCCGTGGCGCCTGCAGCGAGCCGGTAGCCGGAGTGGACGTCGCGGCGGCGAGGATGTCCGGCACGTCGTGCAGGCCGATCACGCGCTGCGGCAGCGCCTCCAGCGGCAGCCGGGATAGCATGTCCCAGGCGATTGCGGTGCGCCGCGCCCGGTCAAACCGCCCGGAGAGGTGGACCGGCAGCGTGCTGACCTGGCTGGATATGATCTGCATGCGCCCGCGGTGAAAACGACCGCCCAGGGCGATATCCCCCGCTTTGGTTCCATACCACGACCCGGCGATAATGCGCGCGCCAAAGGCGCTCCAGCGGACCGCCGTGTTGAGCACCTCCGGTTGTCCGGAAAGCTCAAACACAACGTCAAAGCCGGAGTAGTCGCCGCGACAGGTGCCGGGGTACCCGGTAAGCGCCGCCTCCACTCCATCATCGGCGCAAACCGTTACGGCGTCTCCAAGAAACGCGGCGGCATGGGCGCGGCGCGCAAGATCGGAATCCACGGCGACAACCAGCCCGGCGCCGCTGCGCGCCGCGATAGCCGCGGTGAGAACGCCCACCACCCCGAGCCCGAGAACGAGCACCGTCTCCCCGGGAAGGACGGCGGCGTCCCAGTTGAGGGTGAGGGCGGTCTCCACGTTTGCGTACAGCGGTGCCGCGGCGGTGGAAACAGAGTCGGGAATCGGCAGCAGCGCGTCCACGGGCACCACCAGGTGGGAGGCGTGGGGGTGAAACGCAAAGGCGCGCCGCCCCAGCCACCTCTCGGTGTCAACGCCGGGACCGCAGTGGCTGACCCGCCCCGCCACGGTGTACCCGTAGCGCACCGGATAGGCGACGCCGCCGTCCAGCGCAGCGATCGAGTCGTCGAGGGAGAGCTCCGCCGGGACTTTGCCGCGGTAGACGAGGGACTCACTGCCAAGACTGATCGCGCCGAACTCCGCGGTGAGAAGCACCTCCCCCGCGGCGGGCATGGCGATCGATTCGGTGATGACGGTTGCATCGGTTACCCCGCGGATCTCAACTGCGCGACGCGTTATTGCCATAGTACTGCTCCGGTGATGATCAGGTCGTCGCCGAGGCGGTGGTACCCCGGGCGCTCCAGCGCGGCGGAGGCTCCTGCGTAGCGGAACCCGCCCAGCATGCGCGGCGAAACGGTGATAGCGAGGTAGTCGGCGAGGTGCGCCTCCAGAACGGAGGTGATCACCGTGGCTCCACCCTCCACCAGGATGGAGGCGATTCCGTGCTCGTGCAGCGTAGAGAAAACAACGCTGAGATCCCCGACAGACGTGGCGAGGCAGGTGGCGCCACGCTGGTTAAGCTGCTCTGCGCGGAACGGCAGTTCGGTTTTTTGATCGAATTTTTGATCGTAAAGGATGATCGGGCCGGGGGAGGATCGGTCAAACAGGGCGGCGTCGAGGGGCGTGCGCAGGGAGCTGTCGAGGATGACCGCGCGCGGGTCCGGACCGTCCCACGAGCGGGTGGTGAGGCGCGGGTTGTCGGCGAGGACGGTGCCGATGCCGACGAGGATGGCGTCGTGGGTGGCGCGGAGGGAGTGGGTAAATGCGCTGCTGAGGTCGCCGGATAAGCGGGTTGGTGCGCCGGGGCGCGCGGCGATGGATCCGTCGATTGTCTGGGCGAATGAGAGTGTTATGTGCGGACGAGTCTGTTGTTCCGGTACTGCGAGGTGCGGGAGCTGGGCTATCTCTGTCTGAAGGTGGTGAAGGAGCGCTTCAACCGCCGGCTGCCGTTGAACCAACACCGCCTCCTGCGATCGGTTCTTCCAGGTCCAGGATGTGGTTCATCCGACGCATTTTGGTGAAAAGGTATTTTCTGTTGTTGGCGTTGACGGTTTGCGGCTCCAGGGCGACGCGATTACTGACGCGGATGCCGAGGGAGGTCAGGTCGTCGATTTTGGCAGGGTTATTGGTCAGGAGGCTGACCGACTGGATACCCCG
>JAQIBO010000416.1 GCA_027859055.1 Spirochaeta sp. | reverse complement strand
ACGAGTCATTCGTACCGGAGACCAGGCTGCCGTTGGCAGCATGAATAAATACCATGAGGACGGGATGGGGATTCCTTAAACTGTCAGAAATTTTGTGTTGACAGTTGGGCTCACTTCGTTGAGCTGGTCGTACCAGCGGTCAAACTGGCTGTCCGCCATGCGGTCGTCTGCGGGAAGTTTGTCCCGATTAACGCGTTTGTCCGTCAGAAGCCCCGCCGCAACCGGTCTGATACCGATAAAGCCCATGCCGTGTTCTTCCATCGCCGGGAAAAGGTCCATCATTTCCGTCTCCAGGGCGTTGAAGTAGGCGACCATCCCGGAGAACGATCCCGATTCAACGGCCCGCTTTCCATATCCCACCGTGTAGGGAAAGGTTGCCAGATATCCCACCTTGCCTTCATCGCGGAGTTTTTCAAACTCTTCAAGAAGAGGCTCAGTTATCGCGTCAAACTCGGACAGTCGCTTCGGCTCTCCTTCGGCGCAATATCCCAGCTCCCGTTCCAGGGTGCCCCGGTGTAAGTGCTGCACAATAGCGATGCGATCCACCTTCAGGTCCCGGAGCGCATCTTCCACCTGGCCGCGAAACGTCGGTTTGTCAAAGGTCGGGACGCCCCAGTCGGGTACGTTCACTTTGATGATGTGGTGCAGGTCGTGCCGTTTGGCATGTCGCCCCAGGACGTCGCCGGTGAGCCATCGCGTCTGGTACTCGAAGCTGGAATGGATGAAGTTGATTCCGGCATCCACCGCCTCTTCAAGGGCACGCGCTCCGGCACGACTTTGATCGTCCAGGGTGCCGGCCTTTGACGCGTAGCGCATCGTTCCGTAACAAACTGGGGAAACCGACAGGTCGGTGTTGCCGTAATTTCGATATTTCATGAAGCCTCCACGTGATTTTTCTAGTGTAGCGCCGCCGTCTGGTAGACACAAGGAGTCCCGACTGTCATGTCCCGACTGTCATTTCCCGGCTGAAATGCGTAGGTTATAAGGTGCGGTGAAGGAGTCCTTATGGATACGGCAACTGTTCTCATTGTAGACGATGAACCGGCCAATTTGTCTGTGGTCAGTGACATTTTACGGCCTTCTTACAACGTCCGGGTCGCGCGGACCGGTGAGCAGGCCCTCAAGATTGCCCGACAGGATCCCCGGCCCGACCTGATTCTCCTGGACGTCATGATGCCCGAAATGGATGGATACGCCGTACTCCGTCGCCTTCGGGAAGACGGTGACCTTCCCATGATTCCCGTCATCTTCGTAACGGCACTCTCAGACGGCGTAGACGAAGAGTACGGCCTGAGTCTCGGCGCGGAGGATTACATCACCAAGCCGGCAAAACCGGCGATCCTGATTGCACGGGTCCGGACGCATCTGGAAATCAAGTACGCCCGTGACCGTCTCCGGGACCAGAACGGATGGCTGGAAGCGGAAGTGGCGCGACAGATGCGGGAGAACAAGATGCTTCTGCAGGTGACTCTCAACGTCATTCTGGGGCTGGCGGAGTCCCGGGACTCAGATACGGGCAACCACATCGCCCGGACTCAGGCGTATGTTCAGGCTCTGGGCCGCCAACTGCAACTGCATTCGACGTACGCGGAACCTCTTCGGGACGACCAGTTGCATCTGATCGTAAAGGCGGCACCGCTGCACGACATCGGCAAGATCGGGATTCCCGACCATATTCTGTTGAAGCCGGGCAAGCTGGACGCCGAGGAGTGGGAAATCATGAAGACGCATACCACCATCGGGGCCGACGCGATCGAGCGGGCCCTGCGGATGGCTCTCTCGCAGGAGGGCATCACATCGGGCGGTCCTGGCCCGGGGCTCACTCCTTCGGCAGGAAGCACACTTGATTCCCGCGGTTCCGTACCGGTACTGGAAATGGCCCAGGAGATTGCCGCGCGACACCACGAGAAGTGGGACGGCACGGGGTATCCGAATAGTCTTGCCGGCGAGGAGATACCCGTAGCCGCGCGTCTTATGGCGCTGGCGGATGTCTATGACGCTCTTACCATGTCCCGGGTGTACAAAAAGGCGTGGTCCTTCGAGAACACGGAAGAACTGATCCTCTCGGAGCGGGGCAGGCACTTCTGTCCGGTGGTGGTTGATGCGTTTTCCACAATCACCGAACAGTTCCGGGACATTCACCGTCGGTTGGGAGACGAAACGTTTGAGGACGCGACGATATGAATATCCCCGGTGAAAGCGATGAGCTGTTCTCGCTGCTTCATGAGGTTGTACCGGATCTCTATTTTCTTCTTGACGATACCGACATCGTCATGGATGTTCACGCCATAGAACCCCGAAAGCTCCTGGCACCACGGGATAAACTGATCGGACGTTCCCTGGGGGAGGTGCTCCCTCCGGATCTCTACCGAACCTACCGGGAACATCGTCAAATCTCGGAAGACACCGGAGAGGTGACATCGTATGAGTACACCCTGGATGGCCCTGACGGGCCGGAATGGTTTGAAACGCGGCTCTTTGTGATCCCGGACCGGCACAGATGCGTGGCAGTGGTGCGCGATGTGAGCAAGCGAGTCATGGCGGAGGCATCCCTTCATCGGGAACATATGGAGTTGTCCGAGCGCATCAAGGAGATGGAGTGCCTCACAGAGATCACAAAAGAGGCGTCGGATCCGACGCGTCCGGTGGAAGAGGTTCTGGAGCGAATTGTTGCCGCTATTCCGCGGGGATGGCAGTTTTCCGAGGCGGCGGTCGCCCGGGTGCAGCTGGGTGAAACGGCTCGGATGACCCCGGGGTGGCGGGAAACGAGCTGGTTCTTACTCGCCTCGAGGGCTTTTCCGGCGGGCGACGTGGTGGCCGTCTGTGTGGGCTATCTGGAAGAGGGCGTGCCGAACGACATAACCTCCTCTGCCGCTGATCCATTCCTTCCGACAGAGCGAAATCTTATCGAGTCTGTGGCGGACGTGCTGGTATCGTTCATCGGCCACCGGCGCGCTCTGGAAGAAATCCGCGATCGTGATGCGATCTTGGAGTCTTTGTTGAAACAGACCACCGATTCCATCGTACTGATAGACCCGGAGACGATGGAGCTTCTTGCCCACAACGACGCAGCGGCAGCAGATCTGGGATACACCGCCGAGGAGTTTTCCCGCCTCACCGCCGACAGCGTATCTCCGGAGTGGAACCTGGAGGAAGGATATACGGACGCCATCGGGGAAATCTTTGAAGTCGGTGATGTGTCCCGGGAAATCACCCTGTACACCAAAACGGGCGAAAAACGCATCGGCTGGTTCCGGGCCCGAGCAATAACGTACCAGAATCGACCGGTGCTGTCGGCGGTGTGGCGGGACATCACGGATGAACGCCGTCACCAAATCGCCGTCGAGGAACGGGCCCAGCGACTGGAGCGGTACAACGAAACTCTTTCGCATCTGCACAACAACGAATCTCTGCAGGCGGGAGACACCGATGCCTTCATGAAGAACGGCGCGCAACAGCTGGCGACGGGACTGGCCGCTGATACTGTGGCAATCTGGACGGTTGACCGGGCCACTGGAGTTCTCAAGAACCGGGCGTACTACCAGCGCGCTCCGGTCGTTCACCATGTAATCGAGGAGCCGGCACCGGTTTCACTGCTGGACTCACTACCGGAGTTCTACTCCAACCATCACGCCATAGTACCGGTTGATAATCTTGCGGCGCGGATTCTGTACGCCGAAAAGGACACAAACGGAGACGGACGCAACGTGTTGTTGTCAGGCATCTTTCTATTCGGTGACCTCCGGGGCTGTCTGGTCTTTGCACGTTCCGCGGAATGGCATGAGCAGGAGGTTCTCTTCGGTGATCAGGCGGCGGATCTCTACGGAACGGCCCTGGTGGATATGGAACGGAACGCACTGGTGCAGGAGCTGATGGAGTACCGGGCTCACCTGGAAGACCTTGTGGCCGCCCGTACCGCCGAGTTGAAACAGGCGATGGTGACGGCTGAAACAGCGAGTCAGGCAAAGTCGACCTTTCTTTCCAATATGAGCCATGAGATCCGGACACCCTTAAACGCCATAATCGGCTACGCTTACCTCCTGCGTCGGGACCACCTTTCGCCCCAACAGGACCAGCATCTGACAAAGATGACCGTTTCGGCGCGGCATCTGCTGGAGGTGATAAACAACGTGCTTGACTTCTCAAAGATCGAAGCACAGGCGGTGCAGATAGATGAGGATGACTTCCGCCCCAAGGATGTCCTGGAACAGGTAGAGCAGCTTCTGGAAAAGGAAGCGACGACAAAGGCGGTCGAGTTCACCACGGCGATAGTGGACCTTCCGCCGGTACTCCGCGGCGATGCCGTGAAACTGCGACAGATCATTCTCAACCTTTCTTCCAACGCGGTGAAGTTTACCGAACGGGGTAGCGTAACGGTGACGGCAGAGACGATCCGCAGGGAGAAGCGACGGGTAGTCCTGCGATTCACCGTAGGTGACACCGGGATCGGGATGACCGACGAACAACTCAGTCGGCTGTTTCGCGCCTTTGAGCGGGCCGATGCAACCACGACGCGCCGCTTTGGCGGAACCGGGCTGGGTCTGGCGATCACCAAAAACCTTGTGGAGATCCTCGGTGGTACCATCGACGTGACAAGCCGTTTCGGCGAGGGAACAACCTTCTCGGTAGAGCTTCCCTTCATGATAGGTACGGAGCAGCTGGTGACGCCAGGCGGAGGGACGGTCGGAGACGTTCGCGTCCTGGTCGTAGACAACGACGACGACGCCCGGCAAATTGCTATCGGGATGCTTTCACACCTGGGCGTGCGCGCTGATTCGGCACCGGACGCCGGCACGGCCGTGGCGGCCGTGCGGGAAGCGGACCGAAACGGCGACCCCTTTGGTGTCCTCATTGTGGACTGGCGCATGCCCGGGAAAGACGGCCTGGCGACAATTGCCGATTTGAGACGACTTACCCTGCATGACCCGCCGGAGTACGTTCTTCTCACCGCGTACGTCGATGAGCTTCCCCGAGATCGGTTGCGTGAATTGGGTATTGGCACCGTTGTTCAGAAACCCCCTACTCCCGCAACGCTGTACGATTCGGTATTGACCGTCCTTGGAGTTACCGTACCGGAACAGAGTGGCGCTACAGGCGGTGATGTCTCGTCGACGGCGGAACCCCCGGGGAACTTCACTATCCTCCTGGTGGAGGACAACCCCGTGAACATGGATGTGACCCGTACACTCCTGGAGCTGGCCGGCGTGCACACCGTTGCGGCCACGGACGGCAGTGTAGCTCTGGAGCACGCCACCCGGGAACAGTTCGATCTGGTTCTTATGGACATGCAGATGCCCGTCATGGACGGTCTGGAAGCGACGCAGAGGATCCGGAAGCTTCCCGGCTGGAACGAAATCCCCATTGTTGCACTGACCGCCAATGCGTTCCAGGACGAACGGGATCAATGTTTTGCAGCCGGCATGAACGACTTCCTGGCAAAACCGGTAGATCCCGATCTGCTGTACGCGCTGCTTGCCAGGTGGCTGTCCATGGCGCTACCTGAAATGAACCACCCTCCTGAACCGGCCGGAGAAACCGTGGAGACGGCGCTCCGGAACGTACCCGGCCTGAATGTGGACGCGGGGCTTTCGACCGTTCGAGGCAGTCTTACCGCGTACCTCCGCGTTCTGCGCCGCTTTCTCAACCACCACCACGCCGACGGAGAGACCCTCCAGACGCTACTTGGGCAGGGAGATTTTGGCCGAATGAGAGAGATAGCCCACGCCCTCAAGGGAGTGGGAGGTGTGAGCGGAGCGGATGAGGTAACCGCCGCGGCGGCACACCTGGAAACGACGATCAAGAAACAACCCGACGGCGAAGACGACATCAGAAAAATTGCCGATGAACTGAAATCGTTGCAACTGGCCCTTGAACCGGTCGTTTCGGCGCTGACTCCAATTCTGGAATCTGTCGGCGAACGCGAACGCGAACAGGATGACAACGACGTGCATTCTGAAGGCAACTCCGGAGGTGGTCCGTCGGCCGAAACGGCGGACGCAGCGGCTCTTCAAGGGTTGATCGATCTTCTCCTGGCCGGTGATGTGGATTCCCAGGAGGAGTTTCGCCGGGTCCGGTCGCAGGTTCGGGCTGTTGCCGGAAACGAAGAGGCAACCCGAATCGGGTTGCTCATCGAGGAGTTTGACTTTGAAGCCGCGCTGACCCTCATCGGTGCGGCGCAAGAACGGACTGATAGTCCGGGAGGAGCATAGCGGTCGATCTCACCAAACGCGGGAATCCTGCGATGAACGGGAGATGATGGACAGCAGG
>JAQIBO010000400.1 GCA_027859055.1 Spirochaeta sp. | reverse complement strand
TCACAATAAAACTGACCGGGCCGATCAGCGCCACCGCAAGGTCTGTGATAGTCAGCATCGCGATAAGCCACCAGTGGGCGACACCGATATGGACGATCTTGCGCGTCACCGCCGGGCCGACGATCTTTCGGCGGAGCAGTACCTGGGCTGCTCCGATAACGGTAAAGATGAACAGATAGGAAAGCGCGAGGCCGCCCCACTGGCCAATACCGTGAAAAATACCGCTTGTGACGACGTAGGTATCCATTTTGGGCACCAATATACTCTAACCGCTTGCCAGGGCCCAGTCCACCGGGTAGCTTAGGAGGACGTATGGAAACAAATAGTCAGCGACGACTCGCTGTATTGATCGATGCAGACAATACGCAGTCTTCAATTATGGAAGGCCTTCTCGAAGAGATCGCCAATTACGGCATCGCAAGCATCAAGCGGATCTACGGTGACTGGTCAAGTGACGCGATGAAGGGGTGGAAACACGTCCTCCTGGACAACGCGATTCAGCCGATTCAACAGTACCCGTACACCCGTGGGAAAAACGCAACGGATATGAAACTGGTTATCGACGCGATGGACATCCTGTTTTCCGGAAAGATGGACGGGTTGTGCATCGTCTCCAGTGACAGCGATTTCACCCCGCTGGCGCAGCGGATTCGCCAGTCCGGCCTCACGGTATACGGGTTCGGTGAACAGAAAACGCCCAAAGCGTTTGTCCGCGCCTGTGACCGGTTCATCTACAGCGAGGTCCTGCGGCAGGAACGGAACGAGGACAACAAAGAAGAACCGGTCCAGCAGACGCGCAAGCGCTTTAACACCAAGGATCTTAAGCAGGACACCAAATTGGTGACGATGGTCCGCAACGGCATTGAAGACGCGGCTGATGAAACCGGCTGGGCGTCTCTTGGTGTTGTGGGGCAGAAAGTGGCCAATAGTAATCCTGACTTTGACCCGCGCAACTACGGCTACAAGAAGCTCGGTGAACTGATCCGGGCGATGCAGCTGTTTGAGGTGGATGAACGTCCGATGGAAAACAGCCCCGCCCACAACATCTATATCTGTGACAAAAAGAAAAAAGCGTAGGAACACCGGAACGAGATGAGCGGGGGCCGGTGAGTATCGAGTTGCTGAGCACGAGTATACAGGACCTCCTCGAAACGGTCGGGCTGAGCGGGCCGGTGGTGCTCGTGGTGGAACGCCTCATTATTCTCGTGGTGGTCCTCGTATTGGCCGTGCTTGCCAACTGGATCGCCCGCCGCCTGATCGTGCGCTTTCTCCACGCGATGTTCCGGCGCAGCCGCGTGCGCTGGGACGATGTGATCGCCGACCGCGGTGTGCTGCTGCGTCTCAGTCGGGTTGCCCCGGCTCTGGTGGTGTATTTCTCCGGCGATCTTATCGCGCCGGAGGTACCGTGGATCGGTGAGCTGGTCCGCCGCATCAGCACCGCATGGATCGTTCTGGCCGCAACGTTCACGATCGATTCAGCGATCGACGTCTTTCATGACCTGTACCGCGACACGGTTCTCAGCAAGAAGCGCCCGATTAAGGGGTTTGTTCAGCTCGGGAAAGTAGCGCTGTTTATCGTCGCCGTCGTGGTGGTGATCACCACCATTCTCGACCGGAGTCCCGTTGGCAT
The DNA here is from genome assembly GCA_027859055.1 of Spirochaeta sp. GTDB lineage: Bacteria > Spirochaetota > Spirochaetia > DSM-27196 > Alkalispirochaetaceae > Alkalispirochaeta. The sequence goes on along the minus strand of JAQIBO010000400.1, from coordinate 3,003 downwards.
TCTCGGTGGACTCGGAGCGATGAGCGCGGTGCTTCTCCTGATCTTCCGTGACTCGATCCTCGGGTTTGTCTCGGGAATTCAACTCTCCGCCAACAACATGGTGCAAATCGGTGACTGGATCGAGATGCCCAAATACGACGCCGACGGCGACGTGATTGACATCACCCTTCAGACGATCAAGGTGCAAAACTGGGACAAGACGATCACCTCGATACCGGTGTACGCGCTGACCAGCGACAGTTTCCGCAACTGGCGCGGGATGAGCGAAAGCGGCGGCCGCAGGATCAAACGTTCGATCAGCATCGACATGCGTTCCGTTCGCTTTGTCGATGAGGAGATGCTTGCCCGGTACCGCCGTTTCAGCCGGATTCGCGGGTATATCGAGGAGCGGCAGGAACAGATTGAGCGCTATAACCGTGAAAACCGGATCGAACGTGCCGATGCGGTGAGCGGTCGCCGGATGACAAATCTGGGAATCTTTCGCGCCTACGTCCAGGCGTACCTGCGCAGCCATTCGGCGGTGCGGCAGGAGATGACGCTCCTCGTCCGCCAGTTGCCGCCACAGTCAACGGGCATTCCGATAGAGGTGTATTTCTTCAGCGCCGACCAGCGCTGGGCGGAGTACGAAACGATTCAGGCGGATGTGTTTGACCACCTTCTGGCGGTCATTCCCGAGTTCGATCTGCGGGTTTTCCAGGAGCCGAGCGGGACGGAGTTACAGAACATCGCCGACGCCCTGGTGGAAACGGCCGGTGGGCGAGGTCGTGATGGGTAAACGCCACGGGATGAACGAGTTTTTTCAGGCGCTCAAACAGGTCAGGCTGCGTCCCTACGACTACGTCGTTGTCGCCGTTGCCGCACTGGTAATCGGTGCGTTTTCGTACTTCGCGCTGCAGCAGGGCGGCCCCGCCCAGTCCGCAGAAATCCGCTCCGATCAGGGAGATTTCGTCTACCCCCTGGATCAGGACCGGGAGTTGCGCGTTGCCGGTCCCCTCGGAGACAGCGTGGTCGTTATTGAGGATGGCTCGGTGCGCTTCACCGAGTCACCGTGCCGGGACAAGATCTGCATCGCCGCGGGACACCTCTCACACAGTGGTGATTGGACCGCATGCCTGCCGAACCGCGTCTTTGTGTCGGTCAGCGGCGCCGCCGGTGCAGACAGCCCCGTCGATGCCACCGCGTTTTAGCGGTCGGTCACCGCGGTGATTTCCCGCACCTGATACTCGTCGTCGGTCAGCTCAAAGTGCGTCTCTGTTGTGTTCTGCGGCGACTCGTCGGACTCCTGCAGACCCGGGGTCAGAAACAGCTCCCGCTCTTCCGTGGCAAACACCGCCTCAACACCTTTGATCGACTCAATCAGGTCGTACGCCCCGGTCAGTCCGAGAACGTAACTGGTGGTGGAAAGCGCATCAGCGTCGATGGAGCGCTCCGCAACGATCGTGACCTGGACCAGCCCGTTACGGCTGGGGTACCCGGTGTCCGGATTGAGAATGTGGTGGTATCGAACGCCGTCCTCCACAAAGAACCGCTCGTAGGGACCGCTGGTCACCACCGTGCGGTCGGCGGTGTGGACGATACCGATATACCGGGAACGCTCCGCATCGGGCCGCTGAATTCCGATCCGCCAGGGCGAGTCGTCCGGTTTGGAGCCGATGACAAGGATGTTGCCGCCAAAGTCGAGGAGGGCGCTGGTGACGCCGGCATCACGAAGAATCCGTTCCGCTTCGTCTGCGGCATATCCCTTGGCGATTGCGCCGACATCAACGCCCATCCCCTCCCGCGCCAACGTCACCGTTCCGTCGGCGTTAAGGGTCAGGTCGTGGTAATCGACAAGCTCCCGCGCCGCCGTGATCTCCCCTTCGGGAGGTACCGTTTCGCCGCCGGAGCCGATGCCCCACAACTTGACCAGCGGCCAGATCGTCACGTCAAACGCGCCATCGCTCACCCGTGAGTAATCGAGCGCTGCGGACAGGACTTCAAACGTGTCAGCGGACACGGGCGTGGCCGTTCCCGCCGGTGCGCGGTTGACGGTCAGCAGTTCCGTGTCGTCGTAGTCGTCCTCGGAGGTGCTCATCCGCCGCTCTATGGTAGCGACCCGTTCAAAAACCCGGTCGGTCAGAGACGTGTCGTACCCGTCATCGTGAATGGAAATCCGAATCACCGTGCCAAGGAGGTAATCCTCCACCACAAGTGGTTCGGTGCTCTGCGTACACGCGGCAAGCAGCAGGACAAGGAGAAGACCGGGTAGAAGAACGGCGAATCGGCGCATCATGGGCGGCATTGTAGTCGCCGGAGCGCCGTCAGTCGAGAGGCGCGTTGATCGGTGTGACCGGTTCCAGCGGGAAGGAGATCGAAAAGCGCGTACCGCCGGTTCCGTCGATCGTCACGTTGCCGCCAAGCTGGCTGCTGAGACCGGTGACGAGGGTGTGCCCCAACGTGGGGCTCGCGGCGATGTCAAAGGAGGGCGGGAGACCGACGCCGTCGTCATATACCTCCACGTTGACGGTGTTCTCGAAGCCCCGGGAAATTTCGATGTGAATCGACCCGCTCGCCCCGTCGGGAAACGCGTATTTGAGGCTGTTTGAGATTAACTCGTTGAGCAAGAGAGCCACCGGGACCGCCTGTTGCATCGCGATGGGGATCGCGTCCACGCGGATATCGAGACCGATCCGGTCCCGCGGGACCGCGTAGGCGTCGTACAGGTGATCGCAGAGGTGTTGCACGTAGGTGTTGATATCCACCGAGGAGTAGTCGTCGCTTCGGTACAGTTGTTCGTGGACGAGGGCCATCGACTGAATTTGCATCTGCGCGTCGGCGAATCGCTTGAGCGCGGTTGTGTCGACCACGCCGCCGGACTGGAGGTTGAGAAGACTTGAAATGACCTGCAGGTTGTTTTTCACGCGGTGGTGGATCTCGGCGAGGAGTACCTCTTTGTCGTGAATGCTCCGTTGCAGCAGGCGGGTTGATTCTTTCCGTTCCGTGACATCGCGGATAATCCCCACC
>JAQIBO010000276.1 GCA_027859055.1 Spirochaeta sp. | reverse complement strand
GAGATTGTGGCGCACGGAACATGTGTCACGTGATGATACGATTTGCAGGAACCGGGCTGTACTTGACCGGCGAGGCGATCGACAATGACGAATTGAAAACACTTGCCGGCATCGAGTTCGACGCGGATCGGATCGAGGAGAAGCTTGGCATTAAAGCGCGGCACATCGCCCATCTCCGCGGTATCGAGGAGACGACCGCCGACTTTGCCGAGGCCGCCGCCCGCCGTGCCATCGCGGATGCCGGGGTGGACCCGGGCGAGATCGATCTCTTTGTTGTGGGGACCGATACGCCCGAGTACATCTCGCCGGCCACAAGCATGCTGATTCAGGGACGAATCCAGGGCGGGCAGAAGTTCACCGGCACATGGGACCTCGGGGCGAGTTGTTCCGGATTTGTCGCCGCCCTTGACGCCGTTGCGCGCCTGGTTGCCACCGATCCCGGCATCAGATACGCCGTGGTTGTGGGCGTCTACAACATGCCCGCTTACTTTCGCCCGGGGGACGCGTTTGGCTACTCCATCTTTGCCGACGGTGCCGCCGCGGTTGTGCTGGAAAAAAGCGAAGCCGACACCGAAATCGACGCCGGACCTGACGCACAGCGCCGCGCCGCTGAGAACACCGGCAGATTCGCCGCCGACGCCAGGACCCGCGCCGGCCGGAGCCCCGCCATCCACAACCGGTCCCGCTACCTCGGCGGCCAACTTCTCTCCGACGGCACCCAGTGGGACTACGTCGGCGTGTACACCGGCGGGACCCGCAAGCCTGCTACCCCGGAGCGTCTGGAAGCAGATGATTACGGCCTGCAGCTTCTGCAGCGGCTTCCGGGCGACCGCAACGTGAAGCTGTGGCCGCTGGTGGTGGAAAAACTGCTTGGCAAGATCGGACGTTCGGTGAGCGACATCGACCACATCATCTTCACGCAGATCAACCGGTCGGTGATCCACGAGGTCATGGCGATCCTCGGTCTCCCGGAAGAAAAAACCACCTGCGTCATGGACCGCTACGGTTACACCGGCAGCGCCTGCGTCCCCATGGCGTTTCACACCGCCGTTACCGAAGGGCGTATTCAGCGCGGCGACACCGTCCTCCTCGTCGCCTCCGGAGCCGGCCTGGCGGTCGCATCCGCCGCGTTTGTTTACTGAGGGCGCGTACCCGCTTAAATCAAACTCACGAAGCGCTGTGTCGGATTCCGCAGTATGAATAGACGGAGTTCCAATGAAAGAGAAAGCTTCGAACAGAACCGGCGACGGAAAGCGTCAGCGCCGTGGCGCGACGAAACCCGCCTCAACCCGACCGCGCTCGCCAAGCAAATCTGCCCACTCCCACGATCGCCTCTTCAAGGAAGTCTTCTCCACCGTAGAGGCCCAACAGGACCTGGTACGGATGGCGTTGCCGGAGGAACTCACCTCCCGCTTCCGGATTGACACGGTCCGGGATGCGGGGCAGGAAACGGGAAGCGGCCGGATGGACTTGCTTCTCACCGTGGAGACGATCGACGAGACCACCGAGTACGTCTACGTCCTTCTGGAGCACAAATCGTATCGCGATGCGACGGTAGCCGTGCAGCTCCTCGGATATGTAGCGGGCATTATGAGAAAGCACGGGACGCTGCCGATGCCAATCATCCACCCCGTTGTGTTTTACCACGGGGCGGAGACCTGGACTGCGCCGACGGAGCTGACCGGCCTCCACCGATCCGCCGAGCCCGCTGAGAGCGATGGACCGCCAAAGGAAGCCGGGCGCGACGACGCAAACTCGTCGCGGCGTGAGCCACCCGGCGGCTACCCCGTCAACCTGCGCTACTACCTCTTTGACCTCGAGGAAATGCCACCGGAACAGATTGCCGAGCGCGCGCGAGCGCGGGCCTCCGCCGGCATGATCGCAATGAAATACATCAAGCGAGAACTGGATACCGGTGACATCCAGATCATTGCACGGGTGGTTGCGCGCAGCCCCCTTCCCGGTGATCTCTGGCATACGATCAAGACGTATGTACTCGATCACGTGGAGTCACGGTACCGGCAACCGCTGATGACGGCTATTGAAGAGAACGTGTATACTGAAGAGGAGGGAACACGGATGAGAAGCATAGCCGACGCGATACGAGAAGAAGGAATGATGACGGGACTCGAACGGGGTATGTCGCAAGGTCTTGAGCAAGGCAAAGCGGATGTCCTCGTCCGGCTTTTGCGCCGCCGCTTTGGACTCACCGAGGAGGAGGAAGCGGTTGTACGGAAGTGCCACGACGCCGAGCGCCTCGATGAAGCGGCTGATGCATTTGCCGACCCGGAAGCGGGGAAGGACGAGATTCTCGCGCTGTTGAGGTAGAGCCGAGCCTACAAACTCGATCGATCCGGTAGTGAGCCCCGGTTGTGTAGACGGTACTCCGCAGAACGTCAGTTCCATGAATCATCGGTCTATCCGCCGACGACCACTCGCGATTCCAGTCAAGCATCAACAGCTACCTGGGCATCCTGCGCCACTATGCCACGGTACGGTTGCGCCGGGCGATGCTTGGACGGCTCTTACCGTGGTGGTGGCGGTTGTTCCGCCCGTCCTACGCGGCAAGGCGCGATACCGACAGGACGGGGAGTCCTACGGATTCAACGGGTTTTGTCAAACTCACGAAGCATCGCGCGGGATTCCGTAGTATGAATAGGCGGAGTCTCAATGAAAGAGCAACGTCCGAACAGAACCGGCGACGGAAAGCGTCAGCGCCGTGGCGCGACGAAACCCGACTCAACCCGATCGCGCTCGCCGACCATAACCACCCACCCCCACGACCGCCTCTTCAAAGAGGTCTTTTCCACCCAGGAAGCCCAACAGGACCTGATAGGGATGGCGTTTCCGGCGGAAATCACCTCCCGCTTCCGGATTGACACGGTCCGGGATGCGGGGCAGGAGACCGGGAGCGGACGGGCTGATCTGGTTCTGTCGGTGTATACTGAAGAGGAGGGAAGACGGATGAAATCGATAGCGGATGTATTGCAGGAAGAAGGACTGGTGAAGGGTCTTGAACAAGGTCTTGAACAAGGAATAGAACGTGGTAAAGCGGACGTACTGGTCCGGTTGCTCCACCGTCGCTTCGGGATCACGCCGGAAGAGGAGACCGTCGTCCGAGACTGTCACGACCCCGACCGACTCGACGCCGCAGCGGAAGTGTTTGCCGACGCCACGGCGAGCAAGGAAGAGATTCTCGCACTCTTGAAGTAGTGCCAGGTCCGGATGACCAGCCGATCCGGTAACCCGCTCCGGTCAGTTAGACAGTACTCCGCAGAACGTCAGTTCGACTAACCACCACCACTCTTGACCACTCTTGACCACGCCTTGACGGAAACTCGGTTTCCCTTCACCCTTAATATATAGAACTCTATAGATCAAAGGTGGTGGTATGGGGAGTGATCCGGAACAGACGCGTTGGTATTCAGTTGACATACACCCGTGGGTGTTTTTCACGTCCGCAGCGGTGATCATTGGATCGGTGGTGGCGGCGATTGTCTTCCAGGCGAGCCTTGGCGACGTGTTTGCGACGATTCAGTCCTCGATCGCAACGGGTGCGGGCTGGTTTTTTGTCATGACAATGAACGTGATTCTCGTCTTTGTTCTGGTTCTGATGGTGAGTCGCTACGGAGATATCCGGCTGGGCGGGTCCGACGCGAAGCCGGAGTTCTCTCGCGCCGGGTGGTTTGCAATGCTGTTCAGCGCAGGGATGGGTATTGGGCTGCTCTTTTACAGTGTGGCGGAGCCGATGTTTCACTTTGTCTCTTCTCCGCTCTCGGAGGCGGGAACCGCTGAGGCGGCGCGGCGTGCGATGGATGTGACGTTTCTGCACTGGGGGCTGCACCCGTGGGCGGTTTACACGATGGTTGGTCTTGCCCTGGCGTTTTTTGCGTTCAACAAGGGGTTGCCGCTGTCGATCCGGTCGGTGTTTTACCCGGTTCTGGGTGAGAAGATCCACGGGCCGATCGGCAATATGGTGGATATTCTGGCGACGGTGGCCACGTTGTTTGGCGTTGCCACCTCACTGGGGTTGGGTGTTCAACAGGTGAACGCCGGCTTGGACCATCTGTTTGGAATCGGGCAGAGCCCGGCGATTCAGGTGATGTTGATCATCGGGATTACCGCGCTGGCGACGTGGTCGGTTATGGCGGGCCTGAGCGCAGGTATCCGGCGGCTGTCGGAGATTAATCTGGTACTGGCGGTGGTGCTCTGTCTGTTCGTGCTCATCGTGGGGCCGACGCTCTTTATCTTCAACGCGTTCGGGGAGAATCTGGGGCACTACCTTCAATACCTGCCGGAGTTGTCCACGTGGAACGAGACGTATGAGGCAAGTACCTGGCAAAACAGCTGGACCGTGTTTTACTGGGGCTGGTGGATAGCCTGGTCCCCCTTTGTGGGGATGTTTATCGCCCGCGTCTCCTACGGACGGACAATCCGCGAGTTTATCGTAAGCGTTCTCTTTGTTCCCACGCTGATCACCTTTGCGTGGCTGACGATCTTTGGTAACAGCGCGTTGCACGTTGAGCTGCTTGGTGCCGGCGGTATCGCCCGGGTGGTGCAGGACAATATCCCGGTGGCGCTCTTTGTACTCCTTGAGAACTTCCCGCTGCAACAGATCACCTCGATGCTGACAGTGGTCGTGATTATCTTGTTTTTCGTAACCTCGTCGGACTCCGGTTCGATGGTGATAGACATCATCACCGCCGGCGGCAATCCGGACCCGCCGATGCTGCAACGCCTCTTCTGGGCGCTTCTGGAGGGCGCGGTGGCGGCGGCGCTTCTGGTGGGAGGTGGCCTGGTGGCGCTGCAGACCGCGGCGATTACCACGGGGCTGCCCTTTGCCCTGGTGCTGCTTTTCATGATCTACAGTCTCAGAAAAGGACTCGCCGGATATACGGAAGGTCCCGGTTTCTCGTTGCCGCCGTACGAGCACGGACACGTGTTTCGGACGGTCGGAAGTCACCCTGAGCCGGAGATGGTGCACGGTCACGTGAGCTGGATCGGTCGGCCCCGCACTGCGCGGCCGTCGCGGGTTCACCACCGGGGACAACGCGCGTCCGAAGAGAAATCGAAATCCCGAAAGCGACCCGGAGGCGGAGAAAAGGGAGGCGAGCGATGAACGCGGTGTATCGATCGGTGATGCTTGCGCTGTTGGCGGGTGTTGTTGTGGCAGGCTGCACGCGCGGTGAGGAACAGGTTGATCCGGAGGTGCTGGCCCGGCGGGAAGCGCGATCGGAACAGACGATCCGGCTGGTGTATCCCGAGTGGTCCTCGGAAACGGCGAGCGCCCATCTCATCCAGGCGGTGCTGCAGGAGCGCCTGGGATATCGGGTGGATCTGATTTCCGTGGACGCCGAGGCGATGTGGAGCCGGGTGGCATCCGGTGATGCTGACATGCTGGCCGGGGCGTGGCTGCCGGTTACGCACCGCGAATACCTGCGGCAGTACGGTGATGAGGTGGAAGACCTGGGACCGAATCTGGAGGGTGCGCGGATCGGGCTGGTGGTTCCGACTATGCGGCCGGGCCGTCAGACCGACGCCACCGGCCGGACCGGACGAGACCTGGTTTCAATTACTGCGATTCCGGAGATGGCCGAGCGTGCCGACGAGTTCCGCGGCCGGATTATCGGGATCGAGTCGGGGGCCGGCGTGGTTGCCCGGACGCGGGAGGCGCTGGATGTCTACGACCTGGACCGGCAGTTTCATCTGGTTGAGTCCGATGAGGCGCACATGGTGGACCGGGTAAACGAAGCGATTTCTCGCGATGAGTGGGTGGTGTTTACCGGCTGGCGCCCGCACTGGATGTTTGAGCGCCACAACCTGCGCTTTCTGAATGACCCGGACGGGGTTTACGGGGGCGAGGAAGCGGTCCACACGATGGTTTGTACGCGGTTTGGCGACGCCTACCCCGATGCCTACGAGGTGTTGGACCGAATGCAGTGGAGCCTGGAGGATCTGGAACGGCTTATGCGGTGGATCCAGGAGGATGACGCCCGGGATGCGTACGGACAGGCGCTGCGCTGGATCGACGTTCACGCCGAGATAGTGGACGAATGGGTCGTGGGGATTGAGTAGCGCCGGACCGAACCCGAGGAGGACAAATAGATGATACAGACGGTAAGCCAACGGTACCAGGGAAGCTGCATGATGGTGATGCGACAGGCCGAGGCGGAGGTGACCTTTCTTGGAAGCGCCTTTCTGGTACATCCGGACGGGTACCTCCTGACGGCGGCGCGGATCCTTGGGGATGAGGGAGGCCTGGTAATTGTCCCGCCTCAGGCGGCGGACGAGTTTATCCCGGTGACACGGGAGGAGGTTTCACCGGTGCCTGCGCAGGTCGTCTCCAAAGATGTGGCGCGGGACGTGGCGCTCCTCAAACTGACCCCCGAGATGGAGATCAACATGCCCGAGGGAGTTCTCGGGTCCAGCCTGAACGACCCGCGCGGTGCGGCACTGATGTCGCTCGGCGTCCCGTTCGGCTACTACCGCCTCCATGGCGTTATCGCCGCGCAGTCGGTGTTGTCCGGGCGCGTCCAATCGCGTACCGGCACCAACCTCATCATATTTGACCGGCGGATTCAGGCCGGTGATGTGGGCGGCCCGCTGATCAGCGTGGCAGCCGGGACCGTCATCGGCGTGGTCGGGGGCGTGTTTGACCCGATCGAGCTGGAAGGTATTGCGCCACCGGAAGGGGGCGTGCCGGTGAACTCGGATCTCTCCTATGCGACCGCCGTGGAATATGGAGCGGTGTTGCTTGATGCGGCGATAGAGGCGGGGGAGCCGGACGAGGCGTAGAACGACAGTGCACCGTTGCCGCCGGCTTCTGAGTATTATGTTTTTCCTCTTTGTTCAACTTGGCG
>JAQIBO010000190.1 GCA_027859055.1 Spirochaeta sp. | reverse complement strand
GGGCAATCCCGACGTGTCGCTGGTAGCCATCTGACTGATCGAGGAGTACCGGAAGAATACCTCCGTCGATTAGAGAAGCTGATCCATACGGCAATCCATCGGGCGAAGGCGTTGTTCCATGATCTCGCCTCTGCCGCCGGCGTCCGACAAAGCTCGCCGGAAATGCCGGTGCAGGTTGTACCGAGAGTCTGGTACAACCAGCAACAGGCGATGATGACCTCGGTCTTCTTCGTCATGGTTCCGATGTTCTTTTTCTCGGGCTTGCCATTCTGGGCCTTGCGGTGTCTCGATTTCGGAAGCGGGAAGGGTAGCACCTCACCAGTGGCCCATGCGTGTAAAAATATATAAAAAAACCATCGTAAAATTAACCATAAAGGTGTATTATAAAAAGATGAAGAATCTGCAAATTGCTCTCGACGACGAAAGCGTCCAGACTTTGGATGCGCTGGCACGGGAACTACAGAAGACTCGTACTGCCCTTGTTCGTGAGGCGATTCAGGAGTGGATTCTCCGGCAGCAGATTCGTGAGTTTGAGGCAGCCTGGATACGGGCGGCACAACAGGATCAAATTGATAATAACCTGACCGACGCGTGGATTGCCGCGGAAAGCTGGGAGTCTCCGTGAACCGGGGCGATATCTGGATCGTTGACCTCGGCGGACGAATCGGGCGCCGCCCGGTTGTGATTTTGACCCGGGATAACGTAATCCCATTTCTCAATAAGGTAACCGTTGCGGAGATCACAACCCGGGGCAAAGGCTACCCGACGGAAATACCGATTCGGACAGCCGGTAATCTTCCCCAGGACTCATTTGTATTGGCCGACAACCTCCATACAATACCCAAAAACGTGCTGGACAAGCATATCGGCACACTCAACGAGGCAACGATGAGCCGGATATCCCGTGCGGTTGTCCTCGCCCTTGGTCTGGAGGAGGCAACGGCATTTCGGTAGCTCATCCGGAATCACGAATGTGCTTGACGGTTGTCAGTTGACCAACAGGAGAAAGACGGGTGCGATTCGTCTGCACCCCGACGCTGTACCGGTCTATTCCCCCTGAACCTGATACCACAACGTGCGGGTTCGTGGGCCCGTATCGCACTCCACCAGGAGGACGTTCTGCCACGGTCCAAGAAGCACCTTACCGTCCAGAACGGGAATCGAAAACGAATGGTGGAGAAGCAGGGCGCGCATGTGGCTTGCACCGTTGTCGTCGTGCCACGTTTCGTGGTGGCGGTAGGGCGTGCCGTCGCTAAAACCGGCGCCGTAGGGCGCACCAAGTGCCGACTCAAAGAGGTGATCCATGTCATGGGTCATAATCCCCGGCTCCGCCTCGGTAACCGCCAGCGCCGCAACGCACCCGGCGACAAACACCATCACGTATCCCTCTCCAACCCCGCTCTCCGCGACCACATTTCGGATATCGTCATCGACAACCGTTTTACTCATCCGGCCGGCAAGCTCGTAGACGCGCTTTCTTGTGAATACTGCCATGGTACTGAAAGCCTATGACCGATTCCGGTGATCCGCAAGGCCGAAAACGCTGCGAATCACGCGCGGACCAACTGGACCGCGCCGACACCATGCATCCGGGCATAGATCAGCTGCGGCCGGCGGACGCGTTCCGCCTTGCCGATGCTTTTCAAGAAAGGCCAATCAGCCTGCCACGGGAGAACGGTACTCAGCAGCACGCCAGTTCCGCCAAAGGCGATAATCGATCGATGTAACGATGTGTGATGATTCGGGGCGCGTGCGACAGGAGTTTTGGAAGACGACGGACGCACCAGGCAAGTATACCGGATACTTGCTGACGGGAAGCTGTTCAAATGCCGCAAATATCGTTGTACATTGACGAGCCGACATTAAAGAAAATCGAAGAACTGGCCCGCCGGTAGCACGTATCTATTTGAAAATGGGTGGCCGAACAGGTGCGGTCAAAAATCGAACCGAGTTATCCGCCGGAGTTTGACCGGTTATTCGGCTCTGTTCAGGACGCAACGTTTCAGCGGCCGGAGATTCCCGGATCTGATGCTGATGCGCCGCGGAAATCGCTCTGATGTATTTCCTCGATACAAATACGTGTATCTATTTTTTGAACGGCCGGTCGGAGAGCATTAAAGAGAAAATCCTCACCACGGCCCCCATCGATATTGCGATTCCTGTCGTTGTGAAGGGGGTGCGGACAAAAACTTGGACTACAATCTGAAGGAGGTAGTCCGTGTTTTCGTATGAAGAGAGGATGAAAGCTGTCCTGCTGTACATCAAGTACGACAGGGGAG
>JAQIBO010000185.1 GCA_027859055.1 Spirochaeta sp. | reverse complement strand
GTTTGAATCCTCGGGGATGCAGGATATCCTGAAACGGGCAAAGCCAAACCGGATTGAGGACCTGATCGCGTTGAACGCGCTCTACCGCCCGGGGCCAATGCAGTTCATCGACCAGTTTGTCGACTCCAAAAACGGCAAGACGCCGATCAGCTATCCCCTGCCCTCGCTCCAACCGGTTCTTGAAGAGACCTACGGCGTCATCGTCTACCAGGAACAGGTAATGCAGATCGCCCAGATCGTCGGCGGTTTTTCTCTCGGCAAAGCGGATATCCTGCGCCGCGCGATGGGCAAGAAAAAAGAGAAAGAGATGGCGAAGATGGAACAGGAGTTCCTCGCCGGCGCAGAAGAAAAGGGGTTCACCCGGAAACAGGCCCATGAGATCTTTGAACTGCTTAAGCCGTTCGCCGGGTACGGATTCAACAAATCCCACGCCGCAGCGTACTCGATTCTCGCGTATCAGACCGCGTTTCTGAAAGCGAACTACCCGGTTGAGTTTATCGCCGCCAACCTGACAAACGAGATCAACAGCACCGACAAGTTTGCCGAGTATCTTCAGGAAGCGCGGCAGATGGCGATCACCGTACGGCCGCCGGATATCAACAGAAGTGAAAAGTTCTTCGGCGTCGTTGACGGAGAGATCGTATTCGGGCTGGTGGGAATCAAAAACGTCGGAGCCGGCGCGGTCGACCATACCCTCGAGGTTCGTCACGAGGGGGGAACGTTCGCGAGCCTGCTTGACTTCCTTGAGCGCGTGGACACCCGCTCGGTAAACCGGAAGGTGATTGAAACGCTGGCGCAGGTTGGCGCGTTTGACGGTCTCGGCCAGACGCGGGCAACGCTGCTTGCCAATATGGATGTCTACTTTGAGGCGGCAAACCACACCCGGGACAACCGGCGGGCCGGACAAACGTCGCTCTTTGACGATACCGGCGAAACCGGTGAGGCGCGTCTGCCGATCGAGGAAATTCCCGAGTGGAACGCGGCTGTCCGGCTGGAGTACGAACGGGAGCTCCTTGGATTCTACTTTTCCGGTCATCCCCTCGATGACTTCCGGACCGAATGGAACGAACGAACCACCGTTCATCTCGGTCGCCTGGAAACGCTCTCCACCGGTGAGGCGGTCCAGATCGTCGGATTGCTCCGCTCCCTCCGCACGGTTGTGACCAAGAAGGGCGACCGCATGGCGTTCGGGCGGCTCGAGGACTACCGCGGTGAGATCGAACTGGTGGCGTTTCCGGAAACCTACGCCAACAACATCGAGGCGCTGCAGGTAAACCGCGTTATCGGGTGCGTCGGAAAGCTCGAACGACGCAACGAGACGATCCAACTCGTTCTTGACGAGGTCCGTCCGCTGGGAGAACTGGACGAACGGGACGCAACGGCAGTACATATACGACTGAGTCACGACGGTGTTGACGAGGAGGCGCTGTACGCGTTCCGCGGTGATCTCAGCGATTACCGCGGCAATTCGGATGTATTTCTCCACATTCCGTCGAACGGACAGGAAACGGTGATTCGAGCGAGTTCGCAATTACGGGTATCTTCAAAACGGGACAGCCTTGACGGCATATCCCGACACCCAATCGTCAGTGAGGTTTGGAAAGCATGATTCAGCAGGTTTTTCGGTTTGTCAGCGCGTTGGTCTCTTTGTATATGGTGGTGATCCTGATCAGGATCGTCCTCACCTGGTTTCGTGGCATGAATACCGGCCGTGCCGAGGAGTTCCTTGCCTCCGTTACCGATCCGTACCTGAACTGGTTTCGCCGTAACGTACCGGTGCGACTGGGCGCGATGGATTTCTCTCCCGTCGTCGGAATCCTCGCTCTTGGTCTGCTGAATACGGTGGCCAACCAGCTTGCGTTTGCCGGCACGATCACCTTTTCGTTTATCCTCGCAATATTCGTATCGGCGATCTGGTCGGTGGTGTCGTTTTTCCTGACCCTCTTCCTGATCGTTGCGGTGATCCGCCTCGTTGGCATGCTCACCAACATGGATCAGGGCGGCCGCTTCTGGGTCGTTCTGGAGCAGATCGTCAACCCGGCGCTCCAGTCGACGGTGCGGCCGTTTCTCCGCGGGCGATTCACCAGCTACCGGGACTCTCTGGTGATTTTTATCGCGGTCCTGATCGGCATCCTGATCCTCGGACGCGTCGTGATCGGTTTTCTGATCGGCCTCGTGCAGCAGATACCGTTCTGAGGCGATGGCGGTCACGGAACTCGCAGCGGCGCCGACAACGCTCCGGGGCGTAGGGCCGACGCGGGCCCACCTGCTCGGCCGCCTGGGAATCACCACCGTCGGCGACCTGCTCTTCCTGCTCCCCGGACGGTATGAGGACCGTTCACAGATCGTTCCCCTGGCGATCGCCGCGGCGCACGGGGAAGGCCTCGTCCGGGCCACGGTGGTGCGCCACGAGTTCTTCCCCCACGGCGGCCGTCGCGTTCTGAAAATCGTGATATCCGACGAGTCCGGAGCAGCTGTACTGGTCTGTTTCGGCCGCAACGTCCTGGCAAAAACGTTTCCCCCCGGCAGTGACCTGCTCGTATTCGGTTCGTTTTCCTTCCGCTACGGCGAAATCCAGAGTTCCTCCTTCGAGGCGGAGCACGTCCGGAAAGAGCAGAAACCGCCGGGCCTCTTGCCGGTTTATCCCCTCACCGACGGCCTCACCCAGCGGATTCTCCGGGACCTGGTGGCAACGGTGCTTGCCTCGCCGGCGGCGCAGCTGGAAGACCCGCTTCCGCCGGCGATCCGGACAACTGAGCACCTGATGTCGTTCGCCGACGCGATCCGGACGATCCACCACCCGGCATCCCTTGACGCCGCAGAGCGCGCGTTTCGCCGGCTCCGGTTTGGAGAGCTCTTCTTTTTCCAGCTGAACCTCGCCCGCAGCGCGATGATCCGGCGACGCAGCTCCCGCCGTGCCCGCCCGACCCGGACGCGGCACCTCACCGCCGGGGTCAGGGAGTCGCTCCCCTTTTCGCTCACTGAGGATCAGGAAACGGTCCTCCGGGAGATCGTCACCGATATGGAGCAGCCGTGGCCGATGAACCGCCTCCTCCACGGCGATGTTGGCTCCGGCAAAACGCTGGTGGCGCTCCTGGCGGCACTCCGGGCGATCGAGCGCGGGGAGCAAGCGGTACTCATGGTCCCTACGGAACTGCTGGCGCGGCAGCACGCGTGGACGGCGGCGGCAATTCTCTCACAGACTGACGTCAACGTGGCGCTTGCGATCGGCGCTGCCGCCGCCCCTGCGCGCCGGGCGCTCCGGGAGGCGGTGGCTGCCGGGGAGATCGATCTGGTTGTGGGTACCCACGCGCTGTTCAGCGCCGATGTGATCTATGCCAACCTGGGCCTGGTCATTATCGATGAGCAGCACCGCTTTGGCGTCTCCCAGCGACGGGCGATCATGGAGCGCGGAACGAGCCCGGATCTGCTGTTGATGAGCGCGACACCGATTCCCCGCTCCCTGGCGCTGACCGCATTCGGCGACAGCGATGTCAGCGCGATTACCCACCTCCCGCCGGGACGCAAGCCGATCCGGACTCGCCTGGCGCGCATGGGCAATGAGGAACGGGTATACCGCTTTGTCCATAAGGAGCTGGAGGCGGGCCGCCAGGCGTACTTCGTGTACCCCGCCATTGACGAGGGCGGTACGCGGGGATTGCGGAGCGCAGCGGAGATGGCGGAGATCCTTGCCGAGCGCTTTGCGCCGTACACGGTCGGCGTCGCCCATTCACGGTTGGATCAGGAAGAGCGGGCCGCCACGATGGAACAGTTTAAAAACGGTTTGATTCACGTCCTGGTCGCGACAAGTGTTGTCGAAGTCGGTGTTGATGTCCCCAACGCGACGTGCATCGTTATCGAACACGCGGAGCTGTTCGGTCTTGCAGCGCTGCACCAGCTCCGGGGGCGCGTCGGGCGGGGAGAATTCCAGTCACACTGTATCCTCGTGTACCAGGAACCGCTCACCGATGACGCAAAGGAACGATTGCGGGTACTCTACCAGAGCAATGACGGATTCCACATCGCTGAAGAGGATCTGCGTATTCGCGGACCCGGTGATCTCCTCGGTACACGGCAAGCGGGTTTTTTGCGCTTCCGGTTTGCCGATATCAGACGGGACATGGAGCTCATGTTGAACGCGCGCCGCCATATCGCCGCGATTCTTCGGGACGACCCGGACCTTACACAGACTGAGCACCGCCCCGCCGCCGCCGAATTGACCCGGGCGGAGAGCGCCGCATCTGAGGCAGACCGATGAGGATAACCGGCGGAACGTTACGCGGCCGGACGGTGTACTGTCCGCCGGGAATCATTCGCCCGGCGATGGACCGTATGCGGGAATCGATCTTCTCGATTCTCGGCTTCCTCGAGGGCAGTTCGTTCCTTGACCTCTTCAGCGGATCCGGGCTGGTCGGGCTGGAGGCGTGGTCCCGAGGCGCCACTTCGGTGGTCCTGGTGGAAAAGGACCGCGGCAAGCGGCGGGGGATCCTGAAAAATATCGGCGATCTCGATTCGGGCCCGGTCCTGCGAATGGAACCGGTGGAGCGCTTCGTACAGCGAAATCAGAGTCCCTTCGACACGGTCTACCTTGATCCGCCGTTTGATTATGCGTACAAACACGATCTTCTGCTGCGCCTGGGAAACAGCGCCACCCTTCACGACGAGACGCGTGTTTTGATTCATGCGCCGGTATCGGAGGATCTCCCGGAAGATATCTCCTCGACACCGGCCCTGGTCCGGTATGACCAGCGCGATTACGGCGGATCACGGGTGCATTTCTACCGACGGACGGCGGCGGTGCAGACTGATGACGCCCGCCCTGACGAGACCGGCATGGACGAGCCGCGCGCCGCCAGTACATGACAGAGCGGCGAGAACCTGTTACGATCGCTCCGGTCATGAAACAACAGCATATTCATCGACAACTGAGCCTTCCCACCGGGACGGAAACGCTGCACCTCCGCGAGGTGGCACGCCAACGGCGTATTACCCGCAGCCTTGCCCTGCTTTTTGAGGCGTGGGGATACCGGCCCGCGGAAACACCGGTGGTGGACTACTTTGAGGTGTACCGGCGCCTGCTCAACGAACAGGACGTTCGCCAGATATACCGTGCCGTCGACCGGCAGGGGGAAATCCTTGCTCTGCGGTCGGACACGACGATTTTTCTGGCAAAGCAGCTGGGGCTGCACCTGAGTGCGGAAGAGCTCCCGGTACGGGTCTATTACGATGAACAGATCGTTCGCGCCGAGGAAGAGCACGATATTTCCAACAACGAGTTTACGCAGGCCGGTGTGGAGCTGGTCGGCGTTGACGGCGTTGCCGGCGATGCGGAGGTCATTATCCTGGCCCTTGAAGCGCTTGCCGCGCTGGGCGTGACAGATCCGGTGATTCACATCGGCTCGCACACCCTGCTGGACGCGATCATCGACGAACTCACTAAACCGGCGGAGCGGGGCCCCGGCGATCCCGGATCGATTCTGCGAGCGGTGCGACAACGCCGCTTTGCCACCCCGGAGCTTACCGGACTTCCGGCGACGCTCCAGGATCTTCTGCGGTGGATCGGATCCCCCGATGAGCTGAGCTCGTTCACCGGGTATTCTCCGGCGGTGACCGCTGCGATCGGCGAGTTGCGCGAAACGGTTGCTACCGTTCTCGCCGAGCGGCCCGACACGCCGCCTGACGCGATTCGTGTCGACATGTCTGAACTGGGAGCGCACGCGTACTACACCGGTCTCGCGTTTGCCGCCTATCTCCCCGAGGGGAACACGGCGGTGCTCCGGGGTGGTCGTTACGACAGCCTGCTGGCGGCGTTCGGCATCGACGCCCCGTCAGTTGGCTTTTCGATGTTCCCGGGCAAGCTGCCGGCAGCGACGCTCGCTGAGCAGCCCGGCGCCCGGGACGAGGGATCACCGCTTTCATCCGTTGCGGATCGGCTCCGGCTTGGTCGCCACGCGATTGCACCTTCCCACGGAGGCCGGACGTGAACCAGCCGATTACAATCGCCCTGCCCAAAGGACGCCTCTTTGAAAAAACGAGCACCCTTCTCCGCTCGTGTGGCTACGATCTGGAATTGGGGGAGCGCCAGCTGGTTGCCCGGGAACGGAACGACCGTCTGCAGGCGATACTGGTCAAGAACTCCGACCTCCCTACATACGTACATCACGGCATCGCCGGTCTCGGGATCTGCGGAAGCGATGTGATCTACGAAAGCGGGTACGATTTTTTTGAACTGCTGACGCTCCCGTTTGGAAAGACGCGAATATGCCTGGCCGGACGATCCGATGAAAAAGACGATCACCGAACAGCGACATCCCTCACCGTGGCGAGCAAGTTTACCCGGTTTACCCGGGACTTTTTCCACCACCGCGGGATTCCCGTTTCAATCATTCGCCTCAACGGGTCGGTGGAACTTGCGCCTGTGCTGGGACTCGCCCCGTACATCGTTGACCTCGTGGAAACGGGGAGCACCCTGAAAGCGCACGACCTGGAAGTAAAAGAGGTTCTCGGAGAAACCGAGGTAAAGCTCGTTGCAAACCGCGCCTTCTACAAATACCACAACAAACGTATAGGTGCTTTTGTCGAAGAACTGAAATCGGTGTTATAGTTAGAGGAGCTATGGAAAATAACGACCCCGTCGGCGTTCCGTCGGCGGGATTCCTGAAGGTTGGCTCCCTTGACCCGGATACGATCGACCGGTCGAAACGAGCCGCACTTATCCGAAAAGGAAATGAGTTCTTCAATCAGGGAAGTCTCAGTGCAGCAAAGCGGATATTTCTTACGGTTCGCTATTCCGATGGCCTCATTCGACTGGGAAACCACTACATGAACAGCGGTGATCCCCTTGAGGCGTTCCGGATGTTCTGGGTTGCCGGGGACCGGCGGCGGATCGATGAGATGACCGAACAGATGGCCGGAGTGATTCGCACATGGATGAAGGAAAACGACGAATGAGCGATACAGACGATACGAAACGCCCCGACACTGAGTCCGACCAGATTATGCCGGACGCGCCGGACGAACGACAGGAACGGATATCCCAACTTTCACAGGAGGGCTATCAGCTGCTGAAAGAGAACCGGACCGATGAGGCGCACACGCGTTTTGAGGCGATTCTCAACGAGGATC
>JAQIBO010000142.1 GCA_027859055.1 Spirochaeta sp. | reverse complement strand
CTTGGTGGCGGAGCAATTGGCGCTTCTGTTCAACCGCTCTGTTCGGTCCGTTTTTCTTGACTGGTGCATTTCCGACGCCGAGTTTGACCTGGTAAAAGAGGGCGTCTCCTTTGTGTCCGACTGGATCCTCAGCGCCCTCCGGCGCGCGCCGTAACCACCACGCCTCGCCGCCCGGTTCTTACTCAGATCGTCTTTTTCGCGATATACACCGACTGGATGTACGTCTCATTACCAAACGGATTTTCCAGTGCGACGGCGTGCCCCCGGGCGGTTCCGAATACGTCGGCAAGAAGCTCCTGGATCTCGTAATCCGGGGGATGGTCAGACCAGAGTCCAAAAACACCCTCCGGGCGAAGGTGTGCGGCAACCGACGCAAGCCCTTCAGCGGTATAAAAGCGGGCGTTGTGCGGGTCCAGCACAAGTTCCGGGGTATGGTCGATATCCACGAGGATTGCGTCGTACTGTCGGTGGGCTGAGTCGGGATCAAATCCGGCGTCCGAAAGGGCAAGTTCGAAGAAATCTCCCTGAAGCAGGCGACACCGCGGGTCGTCAATCAGTGACGGGGTCGTCGGTATGCGGCCGTCGGAATGCCACTGGATGACCGCATCAAACAGTTCCACCACGGTGAGGGACCCCACCGTGGTGTGCTTGAGCACCTCCGCAGCGGTGTAACCCAGACCAAGCCCCCCGACGATCACGTCGGCACCACCGGCCGGCAGGGCGGCGGCGTCGAGGCCCGCTACGCCCAGGCGGCCCAGTTCCCGTTCCGATTCGGTGAACATGCTGGACATGAGGTAGTCGTCCCCGAGTTTCACCTCCAGAACGTCGGTGTCGAGGGATGGAATACGGCGGCGGCGCAATGAGAGATCACCCAGCGGTGTTGACTGGTACCCGAGCTCTTGAAAGGTGCTACTCATCGCGCGTTGGTGTACCCGACCCACCCGGAGAGGGTTCCTTCCAGCACATAACCCTCGTCCCGGAGCCGTATCCTGATATCCCGGACGTGCACGTCCAGGCGCTGAAGAGATGTCCGACGATGCCCGTTCCACAGATCTGAATCAAACTCGAAGGAGATGACGTACTCACCCGGATCATCTGCGGGAATAACCTCCAGAGCATCCAGCGACGGCTGCCGCTCCAGTGTGCTTCGTGGTGTGTTGATATCAAGGAGGCGTTCGCCCGCTTCGCCCTCAATCGCGATCAACAGGTCCCGTTCGCAGGCGGTAATACGGATCGTTTCGCTGTGTTGACTCATCGTTCCCTCCCGTAATTGCCGGTTATCGTCATGGACAAACATTGCCGGGGCGTTGCGGAATCGTTACAGACGTGAAATCTTTTGTATCACTCGGTTGTGTCGGTGCCTCCCGCACGCTTGTGGACAGCGCCGGCTAAATACAGGAACGGGGTGTCAAGAATTGCCACAACCGCTTTCAACACGTATGTGGTCACCACAATCTCCGCAAGAACGCCCCACGGGAATACGCCGACGAACGCGACCAGGGTAAATACCACACTGTCGATCAGCTGACTGACAATTGTACTGAGGTTATTTCTGATCCACAGCGGTCCGGGAAAGCGCTCCTTCCAGAACTGGTACGCCCACACGTCATGCTGTTGACTGATAAGATAGGCGACCATGCTGGCGGCGGTAATCCGCGGTAATACGCCAAAGACCACGACGAGATGCGGCTGCATCGAGTCCGACGGCGCCGGTTCAAACAGCAGCGCCAGCTGCATCAGCACGGCAAGGGTGACGACGGCAAAAAAGCCGATCCACACACCCTTCCGTGCAGACCGGATTCCGCGGTGCTCGTTGAGGATGTCCGTGGCCAGAAACGATCCGGCGTACACGATATTGCCCAGCGTTGCCGTCAGCCCGAATACCACGATCGTCTTTGATACCTGCAGATTTGCCACGATACCGGCGATAGCGATCCACACGTACAGCCCGGTTCGACCAAACAACCGGTACGCCAGGATAATAGCCACGAAGTTGAGGAGCAGCATGCCCGCCCACAACACTTCGTTTGAAATCATGATGTCCACAATTCACCCTGCGAGAAGTCCACTGGCCGACGATTATCTGAAAGGCGCTGCGCAAGAAACTCCGTGTCCAGTTGGAGGCGCCGGACGATCCGCCGCAGGAGCACTTCGCTGATCAAATTCTGTTCCGCAAACAGAAACGCCAGCGCTCGCTCGGCGAGACAGGGAACGTTCAGGGCGTTCCGTTCAAGCTCCGCCCGTTCACCGATCTGGTCGGGCATCCATTCGGCAAGTCGCGACGTGGCAGGCTGCCGCGCCAGCAAAGAGAGTTCTGCCTCAAGAGCTTCCGGCTGACCGGCTGCCGCCTCTTCTCCCAACGGTTTGAGGACGAGGTAGGTGTACTCTTTCCCGGGCAGTACGTGGTGTTCTTCGCACCGGGTGGCGTAGTTCGGTTCCCGGGCATCGCTGTGGACCCGATCTCCGCCGACGATAATCAGCGGGTCAAAGTACAGTGCCGGACACTCCTTCCCGTCAACGGTGTAATACCGGTAGGTATAGCTGGAATCAACCAGGCACGCCCGGTGTTCGCAGTACGCGGTCAAAGGGAAAAGGTCGGTGGCGACCTCGAGTAACAGTTCGGCGGTGGTGTTGAACACGGCGTTCCGGAAGTTGAGAATCAGGGTGGGCAAAACGAAAACAAGCCCGCGAGCGTCGGAGAGGCGTTGAATCACATACGCGATCCGTTCGTCGTAAAAGGACGCCTCGTCAATCACCCACGTGCCGTATTCCGGATTGTCATGCACCAGCTCTTCCAATTCAAACGAGGACGCGATATCCGCGATTGCCGCACCAAGCTGTTCGTACCCGCCTCGATACGCCAGCGCGTCGTCGGGGTATTCGGAAAAACGGCGCTTGTCCAGGCGAGACCGGACAAAAAACACGTGGCGCAGGTCCGCACCGTCCTGGGTGAGACATTCGGGCATTCGTTTGTTCTTTGCCAGAGCAACCCGGGAATCACGCCAGATCTGAGCGGCAAACCCGGTCTTGCCGGAGCCCATCGGGCCAACAACGAGAATCCGCCGTCCCGGCCGCGTGAAGTCGAAGTGATTAACCGGGTGGTGTACGTTGATACGGGGGATTCCAAGGGTCCGGTAAAAGAACGTCTCGGATCCTCCGTCACTCCTGCCTCCGTCACTCCTGGAAGTGGAACCGTGCATTACCGGCGTGAATCCGTAACAGGGTTCGTAAGCGTGCCGATCGACTCTATTTCGACCTCGACGGTGTCACCGTGGCGAATCGGCCCGATACCCGCCGGTGTTCCGGTGAGAATGATGTCCCCAGCCGCCAGCGTGAAGTTCCGCGAAATAAACGCAATCGTCTCGGCAACCGGAAAAATCATCTGACCCGTATTGCCTTCCTGCACAACGGCGCCGTTCAGGCGCGTCTGCACGGTAAGGTTCTGTACATCGGTGATCTCTTCGCGCGGTACAATTCGCGGGCCGATCGGGAGAAATGTGTCAAACGACTTGCCGCGAAACCATCCGGATCGATCACCGTTTTGAATATCCCGCTGGCTCACGTCATTTGCACAGGTAAATCCCAGAACGTGCTTCATCGCCTCGTCCACGGCAATATTACGTCCGCCTTCGGCGATAATTACGGCGAGTTCACCTTCGTAGTCGGTCCGCTCTTCGGGGAATCCGTAGTCCCCAAGAATCGCCGGGATTTCGATCGGCTGGTTGTGGCCGATAATTGCGCTGGGAAGCTTGGGGAACAGAATCGGTTCTTCCGGTATGTTCTGATCAAACCCGCGCACCTTGACGGATACACTCTCTTTAATATGGTCGCGATAGTTGAGACCCAGCGCGATAATTTTCTGCGGCCGGATCTCATAGGTGCTGTCGCCGCAGGGAAGCTCAAGAATCAATTAGCCATGCTCCCGCATATTAACGATCGCCTCAACGGCGCGACGTCTGACGGTGCGGATGTACGGACTGGATGCCGTTTCAAGAAGGGCCCCGAGCGCCTCCGGATCGGCAAGGCCGCCATTTTGAGCAGATAGTCGTTCCAGAGAGATGATAATCGAGAACGCGAGGTTGTTGTCCGGCGTCGGGCTGGAGTTCTCACGCATCAACGTCTGCACCAGGTAATCCGACACTTCGTTGTTCTCGTTCAGACCGATCTGACCCAGCGCGTATGCCGCTTCGGAGAGCACCATCGGTTCCGGATCATCGCGGACGATGCGGAGCAGTGTGTTTTTCGCCTGTTCCCCACCAACCCGGCCGAGCAATTCGGTGGCCTCCCGGCGGATTTCCGGAAAGTTGTTGATCACGGCCCCGTTTGAGCGCACCTGACGTGCGACGCCTTCGGTCGCAAGGGACTCAAGAATGACGTAAACACCTTCCGACGGCTGCCCGTTTTCCACCATGGAGCGGATGTTTTGCATGGCAAGCCGCTTCATCTCCCGGTCATTGGCGAGGGCCTGGCTGCGCATGATCTGCAGCTCAAGATCCTGGCTCAAGTACAGCTCTTCAATGGTTCGCTCAGTCTGCGCGTCCGCATTCTCCTCGCCGTCCTGTGAAAACACGGGAAGAACTATCAGTACCAGAAGAACTACCGCAATATATCTCATCGTTAATCCCCTTACCTGCCAGACTATATCCTAAAACGTATCGATCTTCCACCGGTCGTCAATTTTTTTGAGAAGGTACAACAGGTACCGCTGTTCATTTACCTCCATGATCGCTTCAACGGTATCTTCGTCGATAAATACCAGATCGTCCAGACGCGCGTTCGCCCGACTGGGCACGACAACAAACCGGAAATAATCCTCAAGCGTCTCGAGGACGATATCGTTGCGGACAAGCACCGCACTCTGTGATCGCTCTTCAAGGATATCCGGGTCGGAATAGGTCCGGCGGTACTCGGAGGTGAGATAGTTCTGCCAGGCGGCGAAATCCCGGTCAGCGATAATCTCGTTCAATTCATTGATCGTCTCTTCAACTTCGGTAAACGTCTGTTCGTAGAGTTCTTCCGAGACCACTATGTTTTCCGGTTCGTCCTCAGGATCGTCCGGTTCGGGCACTGGCTCGGGTTCCAGCTCTGGCTCCGGTTCGGGCTGCGGCTCCGGTTCGGCTTCCGGCTCCGGTTCGGCTTCCGGCTCCGGCGCTTGTTCAGGCTGAGTTGCCTGCCCCGGATCAGCGGGCTGTTCCGGATCCGCCGTTGTCGCACAGCCGACAACAAACGCCAGTACGAGACAGAGACCACAAATACGCCACACGGCAGACATTTTCATATACCAAGTGTACCGGTGTGTGCGAATAACTGTCAATTTGTGTTGCGCACTCTCGGTCCACTTCCTACAATAGAGCCCGGAGGATCGAGTGGCGTCACCGCGGGAGATACAAAAAATACTGCACGCGTATGTGAAACACGCGGGTAATCCGCGCGTAACCCGGGAAATCTTTGACGGCTTTGTGTTCCGGTACGCCAAGCGGTTTGCCGAAGAATACCCCGATCTCGCGCTCCTGCTCGGCGGAAATCGGGACGAACTGGTAACCACCGGTCTGACCGAACTGGAACGCACCGCGGCGATACAGCTGGAGCGTGACGATGCCGGGACGATCGTTTCGATCTACTATCCCGGCTTTTACACCGCCGAAATCACGCGGTGGTACAAACGAATGCAGGACGACAAGGAGATTCCGTTTCCCGGCGAGGAAGATCTGGATGTCACGATACCGGCGGGTGTCCTGAAAGCGATCGATGTGACTGACAGTCTGATGCATTATCTCGAGTCCGACGACATCGATGAAAATCAGATCCTCCTGCTCCGCTTTCCCCACGGTGTACGGGAAATCCTCACCACCGTCACGCTTCTGCGCGGTCAGATGCTCTCCCTTTCCATAGCCAAGATCCGTGACTATCTGCGAACAGGCAAAAACTCGGGATATATGGAAACGAAGCTTCGCGCAATTTTCAGGAATCGAGAAATGCTTGTCCGCGACATGATCGAGTCGGCGCAGACGCGCCCCGACGACGCGCTGCAGTCGATCCGGGAGCCCAACGAGTTTCATTTCCACTTCTGGACGCAGATTTCCAGCATGATTATCAAAGAGTACGCCCAGAAAACGGAAAAACTCCATGCGGAACACGGCTACTGTCAGGCGTCGTTCCTGCTCGGGTATTACAGCGTCTTTTACAAGGGCCGCCATCAGAAGAACCAGAAACGGGAAGAGACGCACCGGATACTGACGGATGCCCTTCAAAAGCCGCCGTTTGCATACACGTTGCAGGACGTGTACGGGCTGACCGATGATCGCGGAATTGAGCTGACAAAACGGGTAAGCCGGGAAGAGATCAACTCGTGGCTTGAGGAGATGCTCAAACGCCCCAGCTCCAACAAGATTTCCGAGCTGGTCACCGTCAACACCCCGGAAAAGACGGGGCTCATGATCCACTCAACCCAGTACATCCCGTTGTTGCTGCGCCAGATCAAGGCTGCCCAGCCGGTGCTGACGCGGGAACTGACTAACGAAATGGTCCAGGTGATGCTCGACGAGCGCAAGGAGCCCTGGCTGGAAGACCCGTCGGCATTTGAAAAGGTGCTGGAAAAGCGCGTGCGGGATGAGTTCACTCTGCTGTACGGGTTATGCGTCTTTCAGACGCTGTTCCTGGTGATCGATGGGCAGGAACTCCCCCAGGGGCAACGGGACGCGGCGATGGCGCTGATCGATCCGACGAAGAAGTCGATGCGCTCGTGGACAGAACTTCTCCGGATGGACCGGGATGCGATGTATCGCGACGCGCGACTCCATCTTCCCGTCTGGATGCTGATTCCGATCGTGCGGGGTGTCGTTCGGCTTCTTCGGTCCATGTTTCGGTCAAATGAGGCG
>JAQIBO010000089.1 GCA_027859055.1 Spirochaeta sp. | reverse complement strand
GGCCGGGGGAAGCTATTCAACCTCCATACATCGGGAGTATGAGAAACACAATCCCACAGACGAAGCTGAACCCGCCTGCCATCACAAACAGGTGCCAGATCATGTGGCTCATCGGCAGACGTCTCCACGCGTAGAAGATCACGCCTACGCTGTACAGCAGCCCCCCAAGTACAGCCCAGAACATAAATCCCGGGCCAAGACTTTCTATGGCTGCGCCGACCACAAAGATGAGAAGCCAGCCCATCGGCAGATACAGCAGATCAAGCGCGATGTGAGAGCGGCGCACAATCACCCATCTCAACAGGAGCCCCGCACCCACAAGACCCCACTCGATGCCGAAGAGCCACCAGCCGAGCGATCCGCCGATACCTGCGAGCACCGCGGGCGTGTAGGTTCCTGCGATGAGGAAGTAGATTGCGGACAGGTCCATGACGTTGAGGACCTTGTAGACCCTGGGCATGTCATGAAAGACGTGCATGAGCGCGGAGGCCAGATAAAGCACGATCTGGAACCCACCATAGACTGCGAGAGTCGTGACCAGGAGCGGACTACCGGTTGGAACTGCGCGGACCATCAGGTAGATAAGCGCGGCAATTGAAAGACCCGCGCCGATCCCGTGGGTCACCGAGTTGAGCTTTTCCTCTACGATGTCTACCGTACTGAGCTGTGCCATTTGGCCTCCTCGCATGCCTGCATCGGGATACTACACCAATACGCGTCGTGTGCCTCCTGGAACCTGGAAATTCTCATATTCTGATCCTACACTTGGTATGTGACCGGATCTGATCGTACCAGGAAGGAGATTTCTGCATTGGATATTCCACGAATCTTCAACATCACCGAAAGTGCTCACCGCATTCATAACCCCTTCACACCCGAAAAACTTGCCACTCTTGGCGCGGCATTGCGTCTGGAAACGGGGACCCGACTACTCGACCTTGGCAGCGGCTCGGGTGAGATGCTGTGCACCTGGGCGCGCGATTACGGAGTGATCGGCACCGGCATCGACATGAGCCAGTTGTTCAGCGAGCAAGCGAAGCTCCGCGCTGAAGAACTCGGCGTCGCCGATCATGTCACGTTCATCCATGGCGATGCTATCGACTTCGTCTCTGACGAGAAGGTCGGTGTAGCGGCCTGCCTCGGTGCCACGTGGATCGGTGGGGGAGTCGCCGGCACCATCGAGCTTCTGGCGCAAAGCCTCCGCCCCGGAGGAATTATCCTCATCGGCGAACCGTACTGGCGGCAGTTACCACCGACGGAAGATGTTGCCCGGGGGTGTCTTGCCGGCTCAATCGCTGACTTTGTCTTACTTCCAGAATTTCTGGCGTCTTTTAGCCACCTCGGCTACGACGTCGTGGAAATGATTGTGGCAGACCAGGACAGCTGGGACAGATACGAGGCGGCCAAGTGGCTCACCATGCGCCGCTGGCTCAAAGCCAATCCCGACAACGAGTTCGCGCAAGAGGTTCGAGCCAGACTAACCACGGAGCCCGAGCGCTACGCCGCCTACACGCGTGAATACCTGGGCTGGGGTGTGTTCGCGCTGATGACGCGGTGTTGAGAGGATGGTGGGGTAGGCAGGACTCATACTTCAGTGCATCACTCCTGTCGCTTCTGAAGAGTGCAAAGAATTGAAGTTCCAGCTACACTCCGTCTATGGAATTGACCATATGGCTGAATGCGCTCGCGGTGCCGGCGGCAATTGTTGATGCTGGCCAACCTGAACTGCCGATTCAGCATGCCAACACCGCGTGGCGGACGGTTCACAGCTCCAATGGAAACGACGCTGAAGCAAATGGACCGGTATCGTTGTCCGCGCTCTATCGGAGCGCCTCCAGAGAAGAGCTTAGTGCTGCGGTCAGTGAGGTTCGTGCTTCTCCACACAGCTACCGCACGGTCGTTGTGGCGTCCCCGCAAAATGCTGACGAGGGTGGGCGCTGGCATCGTCTCACCCTCAGTCGTTTTGATTCGGACGTGGACAACGCCGATGGTCATTTGATATTGGCTATCGAAGAAGACATCACCTGGGAGGTGCTTGAAAACTCCCGACTGGCCCAACAGGCCGCGGTTGATCCGCTCACCGGCGTGCTGGCGCGCAAGTCCTTTATAGATGAATTAGGCAATAAGCTCCAGCGCTTAACGGCCAATCAAGGTGCGATATGCCTGGCATTCATCGATCTCAACAATTTTAAACCGATCAACGACAAATACGGCCACGATGTCGGTGATCAAATTTTGAGTCAGTTGGGAGAACGACTGCTGAGTGAAATGAGCCCGGGGAATCTGGCAGGCCGATTGGGTGGTGATGAGTTTGTGCTGATGCTCACCGGCGCCATGAACAGCGAGACCATTGAGCGTTATTTGAGCAGAATGGCAACCCGGATTTTTCAACCGATGCCGATCAATGCGACACTTACGCTGCCGGTGAGTGGATCATTGGGCTATGTCTGCACGCAAGATGCGCAGGCCTCGATCGCTGAATTATTGAAAGCCGCCGACCAGGCTATGTATCGTGCCAAACAATATCGTAACATCAGCCCGGTGATTGCCGGTCAAGTCGTTGAAAGTCAGAAAGATAGCCGAAATCGGGTTGAGTTTTTAGAAGCGCTGAAAGCTGACGGTCTGGAAATGTATCTACAACCGATCATTTCGGGTAAACAGCAGCAGATTGTTGGTTTTGAAGTGTTGCCCCGCTGGCAACATCCTGAATACGGATTATTGGAGCTCGAACACTTTCATCCCATGTTGGTCCATTCGGAAGAGGCCAAAGCGTATGACCGCTGGTTGATATTAACG
This sequence comes from Spirochaeta sp., assembly GCA_027859055.1. Lineage (GTDB taxonomy): Bacteria > Spirochaetota > Spirochaetia > DSM-27196 > Alkalispirochaetaceae > Alkalispirochaeta. The sequence continues at coordinate 5,087 of JAQIBO010000089.1, read as the reverse complement.
GCGGCCAGGCTGTCAGCCGATTTCAAGGAGCACGGCTATGACATCGGCGTCGGTATCAACTTAACCCGTCGCCAACTTGATAACGGATCTTTTATCGAATACCTGCACGACGCGACTCCTTTGTTTACTGACGGCCGGGTTGATCTCACGCTGGAAATTATAGAATCGCCCCATTTCCTTGATGACGCGCTTGCTTTCAGTGCTTTGCAGCAAGCGCGAGAGATGGGCAGCCAGGTTGTGCTTGATCATTTCGGCAGCACCAGTTCCTCCATGGCGTTTGCGTCAAAAGTGCCATTGGACTTCATTAAATTACACGGTGACGTCTGTCACGATCTCCATGACAATCCGGAACGGCAACGCTTCGTCGGAGCCTTGATCGCATTTGCCCACGCTCTCGGTGTCTCTGCGGTGGCCAGCGGTATTGAACGTGAAGACGACGCTGCAATTCTGACAGCGATGGACTGCGACTTGATACAAGGTAACCTGTGGCTAAAGCCGATGACTCTGCCGGAAATAACGCGCGAGTTTTTGACAGACGATGACAGCGCGTTCTCATTACGTCGGAAAACTGTGTAACCGTCCCCGACGGGGGGAGCAAGGCGTGGCGGGGATGATTGCAAATGCATTCCTCCCCCTTCATGGTCACCCTGAAACATTGCGCTGTCCAGATGATTCGGCCCGGCGATGAAGCATCCAGACACCGGCGGCAAGAGCCCCGGAGAAGAAGAGGGACCAGCCGGTGATTGTCATGGCGCCGATCAGGCCGATGCGGTCGGCCACAAGACCGACTACCCAGGGGGCGCGGAACGAGTACGGCCAGCAGAGTTGCCAGGGCGGCCACCAGGCAGCCGCCAAAGAGCAGCGGATGCGCCCCCACCGGTTCCACCAGTCGTGACGAAAGAAAGTGTCCCCCGATAATACCGATCCAGTAGGCGGAAAGGCCCATGCTTGCGGTGTCGGGACCGGCGCCCCGGGCGGTTTCCAGAAAGTAGGGTACCCATGAAGTGATGCCTACCTGATGAATGGCGTAGAAGAAGAGAAGTCCGCCCATGACGGGAACGGCCAGTCTCGCCGCTACCGGCGGGGAGAGGGCGGCGTCCGGAACGGATGAGACCGGGGTCCCGGGAGTTGCGGTACCCTCCTGTGAGCCGGCCGCCGGGCCGGCTGACCGGTCGGACTCGTCTGTGGTGATCCGGCCGTACCTCCGAAGCCACGGCATAGTCAGCAAAACAACGACGAGATAGGCCACCCCGGTCCACCGAAAGACCTGCGACCAGGACATCCCCGCACCCATGATGGCCCGGGCCGCCACGGGGCCCGCAAAGGCGCCGATGCTGAAGAACATGTGCAGGGTGCTGAGATCCCGTTCAGACTCTACCGCCCGGGCGACGGCAAAGTCTCCCGTGCCGGCGTTCAGCATGACGTCCATGATCCGGATAAAGAGTCCGGTACAGGCAAAGGTCACCAGCACAACCCAGTAGCGGTGGGAGACGCCCACCGCAAAGAGGGCCATCCCCAGCAGGATAAACGCGACCACCGCCGACTTTGTATGGGACACCCGGTCCGCAATAATCAGCGCCAGAAGGGCCCCCGCAATACCTCCCGCATTCTGCATGGCACCGATGAAACCGGCCTGACCAAGGGTGAGATCAAAGGAGTAGATCATTCCCGGCAGTGTCGGTCCAATCAGGACCGCCGAAAGCCCGTATAGAAGCATGGCAATGTTGTTGGTTAAAAGAGCTTTGTCGATTGAGGTCACGGGGGTCTATGGTACCTCAAGAGAGGCGACGCCGCCACCGTATGGAGCTGAGAAAACCCCCCGGACATGGTACGGGTTGGAGATTCTGCCATCTTGAACTGCGCCCAAACATCAAGACAGAATCCTCAACCAGCTCAAGAATAATCTTTCCCCAGTAATCTCTACTCTGCCAACGGCAGAGTGGCCCTGAAGGGAATACCCTGACACACGCGTAACACGCGTCCGCCGTTTTAGTCGTGCCTTAACGGTGCTGTTAACACAGTCAAGAAACAAAGGAATGGCCCGAAGCGCATCCCCGGTATATGGATTTACAGAGAGGCTTCAAGTCATTCGTTGCCGCACGATCGCTGTATTTCGTCCGGAACAACTTGAAACTGTCTCTGCCGGCATTGGGCACCAGTATTCCCGATGAAGGGGTGCGGGTATCAGCGTGAAAGACGAAGGTGTTCGGACGAGCATCGTGGCCAGGGTATACGACTCATACATCGCGTCGATCGTTGTTGGCGCCCTTCTTTTCTGGGCGGGTTTTAGTCTCGGCGAAACGTGGCTCTCATGGGACTTTCGGATTGACGAGCATGAAGAGGTGCACTTGGAACAGTACCAGAGTGAGGGTATTCATGCCGAACGGGTCAGTCGACGGGTCGTACGCTCAGCGAGGTATTCAGTCACTGGGCTTGAGGCTGGGTATCGTCGGGAAGTTGAGATCCTGAAAGAGATGTTTATCGCGGTGTTTGTTATTTCAACGGGGGCAACGCTTCTCCTACAGCGCCCGTTTCCAATGGGAGCGATTGGTGTACCCTGGGGCGCGACCGTTGTGTTACACAACGAAATGATGAGTCCAGCGCCGGACATCGAGAAGGTTGCAAGATTCACCAATCAGTCCACCGGTACCGTCGTCGATGCTATCGCGGAGCCGCTGCTACGCACTGCAATTACTGTTTCGGTGCTTGCATTGCTCGTGTATGCGTTCTACTGGATCGTGTACAGAGAGAAAAGGACAGCGTAGCGGCTGTCGCCTGTCTACGCTGTCTACGGTCTGCCTGGGTGTTATTCGTCTTGTCTCAAGTCGTACAGGCCGTTGTCGTTGTTGAGGGTAGAGTCTTGGACCATTTTTCTCAGGGTATTTCTGATCGTCGAACGATTAGCATCCAGTTCCTCTGCGATTGCTTTCGGGTCGAGAGGCCCCTCTTCACGCAATAGATTAACGATTCGCTGGCGCGTCTTCGAGTTCTGAACATCCTGAGTTGTACCAGCGATGAGCCAGCCCCGCTGTTCATCGTTTTTGGACAGTGCAAAGGACTGCTCATCGACGTCACGCCCAGTGACCTCAAGTACTCCATCTCGCTCTCCGCGTTCGCGCCGAATCCCGACGATCGTATCTGCTACGCTTGGGAGGCCCGTAGACCCCAGAGAGCCCTTTACGAAATCGGAACTACTGTCGCTCTTATTTCGATGATGGATGAGCAAAATGCTGCAGTTGAACTGGTGAGTTATATCACGAAGTTTCTTCGCTGCATCGGTGACGATATGATAATCATTCCCCTTTATCACATCTGTCCACATTCCCCAGGTATCGACCACAACGACCGCGATGTCCGGCTGTTCTTCGAGAAGGTTTACCAACTTCGTGAAGGCACCGTCTCCTTTTTCCCAGGCAAAGCAGAACTGAAGATTGTCGGTTTTTTCAAACCCCAAATCGGTGACTCGATCTTTGATACGCCGAGCGTGATCTTCAAGCGCGAAAAACAGGACTTTCTTCGGACTCTCAACAGAAATGCCAAACCGCGACGTTCCGGTGGCAACGTCGTAGGCGAGCTGAAGGACGAACCACGATTTGCCGACCTTCGAATCCCCGATCAACAGAGTCATCCCTTCCGGAATGATTCCGGGTACAATCCAATCAGGCTCCGGGAAATCAGTTTCGAGTAGTTCAGTCACGGTCCAGAATCGTAGCTTTAGTGATTCATTCCTCATAGGCGCCCCATCTCTTGAGCGATCTGCTCTAAGCGCCCTGGGACGATCGGTAGTTTGTTTATCCTGTAGCTCGCCCACAGTTTCACCGCGATCTGCCGAAGCTCTGAATCATCGGCAGCTCCGCATTGCCAATCCGAGACGGTATCTTGGCCGTATCTCTGGAGTACGAACTCTTCGAGATCTTTGAACGGAAGATGGGGATGGCCGATGTCGTCAAGTTCTTCTTGAAAGACGGTCTTTATGATTTCGTCATCGTCATCGAAACGAACACAACACTTCAATTTACCGGCTTGCCGGAGCGCCTCTTTATCTATGAGAGTGTTTCTCATGAGGCGCTCTCCCGTTTTCAGGTTGGTTGTTGGGTTTGACAGTCTCCGTTGCCGAATAGGTCACTTTGGTGATGTTTCCGGCATGAACCGTGATACCAATTTCAAAGGTGCCATACTTGTACGTGTCGCACTTGTCTTGGAGCCAGACTGCAAGCTCAAGAACTGTCGAATTGATTTCGGAGGTTTTCATCGCGCACCTCCTTCTGCCAGTTCTTTGGTTGCTTCTAATACTTCGTCTAAACGAAAGCGGATTGCCCGTCCAAAGCGATAATGAGGCAAGAGTCCTGCGGCCAACCAGCGCCGAAGACTGACCTCATGAATCTGCGTAGTAGAGGCCAGTTGTTTGAGGGTTATTAGTTCGGGTTGTGTCTTTGATTTACCGGTTATTACATCCCGGTTTTCTTGAGATATACTCATGTCGAGCACTCCTTCAAATATCTGCGAAATCGGCACAGCAGTAGTGCCGAATGTTCCACCGAAGGTTGGTGGAACACAGAATTTGATAGGCGTACTCAATTCCGCCAGGCAGAGTATTTTTCTGCCCAACAAGCCCGGACGGACCAAACCTGAGGTCGCCGAACAAGTTTAGTAACTGAAAACCGATTCAACGAACCGGTCCTGACAGTTATCCTGTAAACTTCCTCCTTTTTAGCTTTTCATATTTCGTCTGCCAACGTTCTATAAGCGTCAAAGCAATGCGGGAAATTTCACGGATTTCTTCCACCCGCGTTTTCCGCTTATGTTCAACGGAAGCGTTTATGAACTCTTCTTTCGAAACCGTCTGAATAATCGTGCGTGGGATAATGAAGTTGCCGGTCTCCCGAAACTGGTCGAGTAGTGTCTCTTCTTCTTCAATGATAAGCCGTTCCAACCGTCGTATATCTGTAGCGGTTGGTTCTTTACCGTTTTCGTTTCGTCGAACATTGTAAGCGCCCGCAGAAAAACGTAAGGATCTGAGAGAAATAACCGAATTATCGTAGAGAAGACTGGAAGGAAAGGATAAGGGAAACCGGGCTTAGTTAGGT
>JAQIBO010000080.1 GCA_027859055.1 Spirochaeta sp. | reverse complement strand
TGCTGCCGGTATCGTTCCTCGCTACGCTGCGGTACGAACCTTGCTGCCGGTATCGTTCCTCGCTACGCTGCGGTACGAACCTTGCCCGAGAGAAGACTCGAACTTCCACGTCCTTACGGACACTAGACCCTGAACCTAGCGCGTCTACCAGTTCCGCCACTCGGGCTTTTTGACTAAGCAGATACTATCGCGGGCCCGGTGCTGTGTCAATATGAGGATCCGGACCAGCGGAGTAAATCAGATGAAGTCACGGCGGGCCGTGAGGGCGCAGCCCGCCAGTCGCGGTTCCGATTCTTCCGCTACGGTCCAACTCTTCACGTCGACGGCGTCCGATGCGTATACTGCCGGGGAAATCCTGTCGTTGGACGCCCGTTGTGAGCCTGGCATAGCACCCAACTTGGAAAAATGTACATGGTTTCTGAAGGAGAACGACTCATGAAAAATAACCCGGTTTTGGCGATCACCCTTGGTGATCCCGCAAGTGTTGGTCCGGAGATTACCCTGAAAAGCTTCACAATGGACGACTTCTGGAGCCGGGGAGTGCCGGTGGTGTGTGGGGACCTTGCCGTTATGCAGGCGGTCCGGGACACGTTGGGTATTCCGGTTGAGATTGTTCCGGTCAAAGGCGTTGCCGATGCAAAGGAGCTGCCGCCCCGGCACGGCGACCGACCGACCGTTCCGGTGCTGGACCAGAAGGTGGTCACCGACGTAACCGACTTGCAGGTTGGCGCGGTCTCCGCGTTGGCGGGCAACGCGGCGGTGGCGTATATCCAGGCAGCGGTTGATCTTTGTAACGCCGGCGAGGCAGACGGTATTGCCACCGCACCGATCAACAAAGAGGCGCTCCGCGATGCGAAGCAGCAGTACATCGGCCATACGGAGATGATCTCCGAGATGTCCAATGGAAAGAAGGGCATCACGATGTTCCAGGTGGACAAGATGAAGATCTTTTTCCACAGCCGTCACGTCAGCCTCCGTCAGGCGATCGATCTCATCACAACCGATGCCCTGGTTGACTCAATCGAAGTCGCCCGGAAGTGCCTTGCATCGGTTGATATCCATTCCCCGCGCCTGGCCGTGGCGGGGCTCAACCCGCACTCTTCCGATGGCGGGTTGTTTGGCGACGAGGAAGCGCGGGAGGTGAAACCGGCGATCGAGGCGGCCTCTGCAAAAGGGATCAATGTAGTCGGCCCGGTTCCCGCAGACAGCGTGTTTCACCACGCCGCGGAAGGGCGCTATGACGCGGTGCTGTCGCTGTACCACGACCAGGGCCATATCGCATCCAAGTGCTACGACTTCTACCGTGTCGTCAGCGTCACCTTCGGCTATCCGTTTATCCGTACCAGCGTTGACCACGGTACTGCCATGGACATCGCCTGGAAGGGCATCGCCAACCCGGTGAGTATGCGGGAAGCGGTTATTGCCGGATTCGAACTGGCGCCGAAGTACCAGTCGGTATACGATATGGCGTAAATATTACTAACTTAGTAATCAACGGAGGATCGGGCGAATGCTGAAATATGTGGGTGTGGTTGGAGCAGCTGTCCTGGTGCTATCGCTCGCCTCGTGCGCGACCGCTCCCGGTGGCGACGCGATGGAAGAATCTGCAGGCGCCGGGGCCGACGCCCCCGCTGCCGAAACGGACTCACCAACGCGCCGCCCGTCACCGGAACCGGACCGTTTTGAAGGGCTCCCATTCCCCGAGGGTGCCGACTGGGTCAACATCGACGAGGCGTTGACGATGGATGAACTGGAAGGGCGCCATATCCTTCTGGATTTCTGGACCTACGGGTGCATCAACTGTTATCACATGGTGCCCAACCTCAACAGATTGCATGACCGGTACGAGGGGCGACTGGTTGTTATCGGCGTTCACTCGGCAAAGTTCACCGAAGAACAGCGGACGGAAAACATCCGCGAGGCGGTGGAGCGGTACGGCATCCGATACCCCGTTGTCAACGACCGCGATATGGAGCTGTGGCAGGGGTACGGCGTGCCCGGCTGGCCGACGATTATCATGATCGATCCCGATGGTTACGTGATCGGCGGCTCTTCGGGAGAGTGGTCGTATGAACGGTTGAGCGGGTTGCTGGATCAGACGATCGACCGTGATCCCGACACCGCGCCCCCGGAATTGCCTCAGTTGCGACTCGCGGCGGTACAACCGCGGGCGACAACGCAACTGCAGTTTCCCCAGGGCCTCTTCTATAACGAAAACAACCAACTCCTGTACGTCAGTGACACCGGGAATAACCGTGTCCTGGCCGTTGACCCGGTATCCGGGAGCGTTGTGCGCACGTGGGGCACCGGCGAGGCGGGGCTGCGCGACGGAGAAGCGGCGGCAGCGCAATTCCGCACGCCGCGCGGACTGGTTGCCCACGGTAACGCGCTCTACGTTGCGGACACGGGGAACCACGCGATTCGCCGCATCGATCTCCGTTCCGGTGTGATTGAAACGGTGGTGCAGGGCGGCATCGGGCCAACCGATGAAATCCGCAGTCCCTGGGATCTCGCAAGCGATGGAGAGACGCTGTACTTTTCAAACGCCGGGGCGCACCAGAACTGGCAGCTTGATCCGGCCGGCGGGGAGGCGACGCTGTACAGCGGGTCCGGCTACGAGGGCCTGGTGGACGGGCTCGCCGCCGAGGCGGAGTTTGCCCAACCGAGCGGGCTGTCGTTCCGTGACGGCATCCTGTACGTGGCCGATGCGGAGTCCAGCGCAGTTCGGGCGGTGGATACGCGTGCCGACGGCGCCGTTACCACCCTCGCCGGAACCGGTCTGTTTGACTTCGGGTACCGTGACGGTCGCGTCGAAAACGCCCAGCTGATGCACGTTGGTGACATTAATGCCGGCGAGGGCGGGGTGATTCTCGCGGACACGTACAACAACCGGTTGCGTTTACTCGCCGATGGTGTGGTGCGGACGGTGGCCTCCGATCTCAATGAGCCGAAGGCGCTTGCCGGAGACGGTGAGCGCATCTGGATTGCGGATACCAACAACCACCGGATCATGCACACCTCGCGGGCGCGGATCGAGTCCGGGAGCGAGGTGCTGGATCCGCTGGTGATTCGCCCGGAACGGGGTGGCGCCGCTGACGCGGCGCCGTTGAGCTTCCGTCAGGATCTGAGCGCGGGAGAACTCAACGTGGATGTCGTGCTTCCGGACGTTCACAAGCTGAACGAGGAAAGCCCCAATTCGGTGGTGTTCCGCAACGCCGACGGGAATGAGATCGTAATGCCCGTGGACAGTGACGGCACAGACCGTCAACGCCTGACCTATGCGTGGAGTGAGCTTGTTGACGCCGGCATTGTTGACCCCGCAATCGGGCGCCAGAGCGTCACGATGGAAACGTGGTTGTACTACTGCCTTCAGGAAAACGAAGAGATCTGTCAGTTTTACAGCGCCGAGTACCAGCTTCTGCTGGAGCCGGCTGACGACGCGCGGGTGCCTGCAACGGTGACGGTTCCGGTCGGTTGAGGGCGGGCTCGGTTCGCGGGGCCCGCTGTCGGGCGGGCCGCCCGAACTCAGCCCATATACCCGCTACCAACCTCGAATCCCTCCGCCGCGAGCTGCTCCCCCGCGAGGGTGATCAAGGAGTCGGGAAGGCGGTTCCCGGAGTGCGTCATCGGCGGCTCCACCGTCGCCGCTGCGGGACCCCACGCGTAATGGTGGTCAATCGCCTTGTTGGCGTTGGCAAAGGCGTTGCCAAACGACAGTTTACCCGCTTCGGCAAACACCGCCGCAACAACGCGTGAGACCCGTTGCGACAGGCTTGTAGCAGCGTCGACTTTGCCGTCAACGAGCAGGGAGATCATCTCGCCGAGGGGCGCGGCAAAGCTGTTGGCGGTGCTCAGCAGAAATCCGTCGTAGTACCCGCCATTTGCGGCGATCCACTTCGCGTAGTCTCCCTCGGCGCCGCGGACCAGGTACAGATTGTCCAGGTCCACCCCGGACAGGACCACATGATCTTCACCGCTGGTGTCCTTCATCAGGTAGACGTTGGGATATTTTGCGACCAGGGTGGCGACCGTCTCGGGGCTCATTTCGTTCTCGGTGATCTGCGGCAACTGGTAAATCGCGATCGGCGCACCGGTCCGGGCGATCGCCTCAAGCTCCGCGAGGATGACCTCCTGCGGCAGTTCTGCACCCTTCGGCGGCGTGACGGTAAACCCGCAGATCTTGTTGCGGGCGAGATCCGTCGGGTCGGCGGAGCCGGCGGTGAAAAGGTCGAGCATCGTGTGTATCGCCGGCACCACCGTTCCGGGCTCCGTGCGCAGGACACCGGCCATCAGGGAGAAATCCTGCCGCTGTGCCTCCTCGGCCAGAAAGCGGAGCAACTCATCGGATTCGGTGGCACTCATTTCCCACCCGTCACCGGTTGATCCCGGCGCGAGAAACGCGGAAACCGACGGACGCATATGGCTGATGTGGGCGGCGATCCGGGCGGTATCGAGGGCTCCATCCGCCGTGTAATGCGTGAGAAGCGGGCACATCAATCGCGGCATACCCTGGGGAAAAAGCGTGTGTATCAGGGCTGTTCGCTCCTGGTCAACAGATGCCATATCATCCTCCGTTGTTCGATTTAATTTATTATACCATATAAATTTGTTTACAGACAACGAACAATTACCGGCCACGTTGTGGTATACTGGGCAACAAAAGGAAGGACACGATATGAAGCTGGTATTTCTTGACGCCGACACGATCGATCTTGACGGAGACATGGATTTTTCCGGTCTTCCCACGTTGGGGTCGTATACCTCCTGGCCGATGACCTCTCCGGAAGAACTGCCGGACCACGCCGGTGATGCTGAGGCGGTAATTGTCAATAAGGTGAGACTCGGACGGGCCGATATGGAGGCGTTGCCGAAGCTGAAACACATCGCCGTCATCGCAACCGGGGTGGATAATGTCGACCTCACGGCTGCCCGGGAACGCGGAATTCGGGTGACCAACGTGGGCGGATACGGAAAGTACACGGTCCCGCAACATGCATTTACCCTCATCCTCGCGTTGGCGGATCGGCTGATTGACTACGCCGGTGATGTCGCCCGGGGGGACTGGCAACAGGCAACCAGTTTCACCCTTCTGCGCTATCCGACGTTTGAGCTTGCCGGGAAGACGCTCGGCATTATCGGGTTCGGCGCTATCGGTCGCGGCGCCGCGGAGATCGCGACGGGATTCCGGATGCGCGTTCTGGCTCACGACCTGTTTCCGTTTGAATACCCGCCGTACACAAACCAATCGCTTGAGACGGTCCTGAAGCACGCGGACGTCGTAACGATTCACGCGCCCCTCACCGAGGAAACGCGTAACCTCATTGGCCCGGACGAACTTGCGACGATGAAACCGGGGGCGCTGTTGGTCAATACCGGCCGTGGCGGCATCGTTGACGAGGCGGCGCTGTTACATTCCCTGGAGTCGGGGCACCTTGGTGGTGCGGCGTTGGACGTCCTTGCTCAGGAACCACCGCAGACCAATCCGCTTATCGGGCGGACCGATCTCAATCTGATTATTACGCCGCATTCCGCGTGGTCGGCACAGGAAGCGCGGCAGCGCTTGATTGACGGGGTTGTGGCTAACGTCCGAGCGTGGCAACAGGGGCGGGACCGGAACGTCGTGGCGTAAGGCGGCGCGGCGATCACGCTTCCGGCTTAGCGGAAAAAGCGCTCGGCGATCTCGGCGATAGCCCCTTCGCCGGCGGTGCGCTCAAGCACCACGTCGGCGTTCTCTTTCAGCTCGGGGATCGCGTTCGCAACCGCCACGCCGAGCCCGGCCGCCTGGATCATTTCAATATCGTTATGGTTGTCACCGGCGGCGACCGTTTCTTCTATCGCGATGCCCAGTTCCGCGGCGAGGCGGCGAAGCGCTTCACCCTTGCTGGCCAGGGGGTGGATCACTTCAAGGTAGTGCGTTTTTGAACGGGTGACGCGATAGCGTCCGGCACTGGCCGCATCAAGCGCCGCCATATGCCGGGTGATCTCATCCGGCTCCGCGATAATCAGCAGTTTGGGCGTGGTATCTCCCACCGTCTCATGGAGATCAGGCGTCAACAGCACCGGCATTCCCGTTGATGCCTCGTAGTCCCGCCGCCGGAGATCACTGTTCGGTGCGTTGCCGACGGTATAGACCTCACCGTTCCGGTATCCCTGCAGATACAGCTGGTTGTCGCGGGCGTAGCTAATCGTGTCGGCGATAATATCGGCGGTAATTGGCCACTCAAATACCGGCGAGCCCGTTTTTGCGCGGACAACCCGCGCACCGTTGTAGGATATCAGGTACTCGTCGTCGGCAAGTTCCATGATGCGTGCCGCAACGCGTTGCATGCTCAGGGTGGCACGTCCGGAACTGAGAACCACCGTGATACCGCGCCGATGCAGTTCCTCAAGGGCGCGGTGATTTTCCGCAGGAAGCGTGCCGTCCGGGGCAAGGATTGTGTCGTCGATGTCGGTTGCCAGCAAGCGGTACATTGCCGAGAGTCTACGCGAGGCGGCCGGTCCGGGCAAGTGGTCGGAGCCCGACGTCGGAGCACGGGACACGGTGACACACCGCGCTCCATCGGGATACGATCCAGCGATGACCGCTGAAGGAATTATCGTCAAAATGCCCGTTTCGCTGGACGCGCGCACCGCTCGGTACCAGTTGCGCCTGGAACAACCGCGCCCGTCGGTGGGTGCCCCGCCGAAGGATTTCACGGAGATCGATCTGAACGCCTGGGTCGGTCGTCCGATCAGGATAGAACACACCGGCGGGTATACCTGTACCCGCTGCGGGCGGCATGTGCAGAAGCTCTTTGGCGAAGGGTTTTGCTACCCCTGTTTGCGGGACGCCCCGGAGGCTGCCGAGTGCATCGTCAAGCCCGAGTTGTGCGAGGCCCATCTTGGCCGCGGAAGAGATCCTGCGTGGGAAGATGCGCACCACAACCAGCCCCACGCAGTGTATCTGGCGGTTACCAGCGCGGTGAAGGTCGGCGTGACCCGGAAAACGCAGATCCCCACCCGCTGGATCGACCAGGGCGCGGCGTGGGCGGTCCAAATTGCGGAGGTCCCATACCGGCAACTCGCCGGACGGATTGAAGTGGCGCTCAAAGCGTTGTATACGGACCGGACCGCGTGGCAGCGGATGCTCAAGGGCGAGACGCTGGAAGGCATCGACCTCGCCGGGGAGATTGATACCGTTGCGGCGCACCTTGCCGGAAGCGACCTTGCTCCGTACCTTCACCCCGCCGCCGCCGAAGACCGGGTTGATATCTCGTACCCGCTTCGGACGGCACCGGAAAAGGTCAAATCCACGGGATTGCAGAAACAGCCGGTGATTGAGGCAACGCTTGAAGGGATTCGGGGTCAATATCTGATCTTTGAGGGCGGAACCGTCTTCAATATGCGGCGCCACGCGGGGTTTGTCGTCCACGTGGAACTCTGAGCGGCGCCACGGCGGGCCGGCGGACGGTTCAGCGCGCCCTCCTACGCGTCCGCCGGCCGCGTTGCCACCGAGAAAATCTCCCCAACCTCCGGCAGCTCGTGGAGCTGTTCCACAAACGCCTTCCAGTGCCCGGCGTTGTAATGGCCGCGTTCCCGGCTGATCCGGGCGAGAACCTCCATCGTCGTATGTGCCAGACCATGGCGGATAAAACTGTCCGGCAGTTGGAGCCGAAGCGCTTCGCGGTTGCCCGCGTCAAGCAGGGCGTTCAGGTGATCGATGACCCCGCTTGGGACCGGTTCCTCAAAATCCTCCGGGACCAGCCGCCGCTCATCCTCGGCGAGTTCCGGTCGCGCCCGAAACCACGCGATCTCCGGAAAATACCGCTGCGCCTGTTTCCACCACTGCTCCGGTGCGCGGATAGCAAGGGTCAGGGTAATCTCCCACAACGCCGAGTCACCGTGCGAACTGTGCTGCTCCCGGGCGGCGATACCCGACGCCGGCCCCCGATGTGGTCCGGTGTGCAAGGAAACGTCGAGTACCATTACTCAAATACCATCAGCGATTATCGGTCAAAATAGGGGCTTTTCCCCGTTACCGACAGGGGAACTCCCATCACGAAATCGGCGTCAATCATCTTGAGTCGCCGGGCGCTCACCCCGATCCGGTACATCACGCGGTTGTCCACGTTCATCATCTGCGCGGTTTTGACGGCGCTGCCGATCGCGATGCCCATATCCAGAAGGCGGATCGCGCACTGGGGACCAAGGAACTCTCCCTCCTGGTATCCGGTGTTGATATCCAGGCAGACCGGTACACCGCATGCGGCACAGTCAATGCCGGTTGGTTCGGCGTCCTTGAGGCCGATCAGGACCACCGCCGCAGCGTTCTGCACGTTGTTACCGTCACGATCAAAGTTCTTTTTTCCCGATGTTTCGCCGTAGGCGCGCATATCCGCCGCAAGCTGCTGGATCTCGTCGCCGTAGACGGTGCGGGTAACGACGAAGTCCTTCCCCACCGCTTTGGGGGCGGTAATTGCGGAAAACTCCATCAGTTCCGCTACTGTTCGTATTGCTTCCATGTGGAAAGTATAGACCGCGTGTTACGCGGTCGCAAGCAACGATCAGCCGACTGAAGCTGTCTCCACGTGGCGTGTCCATAAGAGCCCGCATGCCGCGTTTATGTCCTGGCCGCGGGAATGGCGGACCGATGTCCGAAATCCTTTTGCACGTAGCTGCTCGGCAAAGTGCTCGATACCGTCCGCCGGCGTGGGCCGCAGTGATGAGCCGTCGATCTGGTGAAACGGAATCAGGTTGATGCGCACGCTCAATCCGTTGAGAAGTCTGGCGATACCATCCACATGACGTGGCGTGTCATTCACATCGGAAAACATCGTGTACTCAAAGGAGATGCGTCGTTGCCGGTCCTCTCTGCGGGTGCGAATCAGCCGAACGGTTTCCTCAATCGGGTTGGCGTTTTCCACCGGCATGATCTTACGACGCTCGGTGGGAAACGGGGTGTGCATGCTCACCGCCAGGCTGGCGCTGGTCGTGTCGAGAAACTGTTCCAGCTGCGGGTGAATACCGACGGTGGAGAGGGTGATGCGGCGCGGGGATAGCTTGTACGCGTCACTGTCGGTAAAAAGCGCGATGCTTCCAAGCGTCGCCTCCGGGTTATCCAGCGGTTCGCCCATCCCCATATACACGATATTGGTGATATCGGCTCGTTCCGGAACGCTATGGTACTGATTGAGGATTTCCCCTACTGACAGGTTTCCCTGAAACCCCTGGCGGGCGGTCTGGCAAAAGGTACAGCTTCGCCGGCACCCCACCTGCGTTGAAATGCAGAGCGTCGCGCGGCGCTCCTCGGGGATCATCGCCGTTTCCACGAAGCCACCGTGCCGGGTGGGAAAGAGGTATTTTCGCGTACCGTCGGAACTGGCGTTTACGCGGATCGGGGAAATCGCCCCGGGGGTCCACGTCGCGGCAAGCTGCTCCCGCAACGCGCCGGGAAGCGTATGCATAACGTCAAACGACGGTGCCTCACGCTGGTAGATCCAGTGAAAAAGCTGCTTGCCCCGATAGGCGGGAAAGCCCAGGTCGCGGACGATCATTTCCAGTTGTTCCCGGGAGTGACCGAGTAGTGGCGTGAGGTCGTTCATTCCCGGGAAGCATGGAAGGGCGGCGCCGCCTCTGTCAAGGCTCCGGCCGCCCGGGTCATGCGCCAAGCGCGATCGCACCCCAGGTGACGAGAATGGCCACACCGACCACGACGGTGAGCTGAACACCCCGCAACGTCAGCACGACGCTCAATCCCACCACGCCGACTGCCACCGGGATGGGAACGGTTGCAAACGCGTCGGGAATGATCAGCGCTCCCAACGCCGCCGGGGGAACCATTCCCAGAAAGCGCCGTACCGCCGGCGGGAGTCCGGTAAGATCAGGAAGCCAGAACGGGATCGCCCGGACGAGATAGGTGCCAATGAGCAGCCCCGCCGCAACCATGATCCACGCAACGTTCATTGGGTCCGCTCCCCGGCGTCACGCCCGGAAAAAACGACCGCCGCAGCCACCATTGCGAGGGGAAACGCCAGCCCGGCATCCATGCCGAAAACGCCCCGCAACAGCCAGTTGAGACCCCCGGCGGTGAGCGCGGAAAAGACCATTTTGCGCCGCCGGGACCCGGCGGCCGCATCCCGAATAAGCCCGGCGAGGAGCGCCGCAAACAGGGCGTACAGCGCCATACCCATCGCGTCGCGCACAGACGGGGGCAGGACGTTCCCGGCAACCGCGCCGACAACCGTTCCGCTCACCCACGCGAGGTACGCTCCCAGCTCCAGTCCGGCAAGGAACGCCGGGTGGATCGGTTCTCCCGCCGCCGCTTTTCGCCCGGCGACCCCGAATACCTCATCGGTAATCCCGAAGGCGAGAACGCTCCGTACCGGCAACGAGGTGCGCCGATCAAGGTGGTCGGCGACCACGGAACTCATCAGCAGATGGCGCAGATTAAGCAGCCACCCGGAGACCACGATCTGGATGACCCCTGCACCGGAGAGGAACATCTGCGCGGCGAGAAACTGTGCCGCGCCGGCAAACACAATCACCGACGCCAGCCCCGCGTCGAGGACGGAAAGCCCCCCGCTGCGGACGATCAGTCCGAACGTGATCGCCACCGGTACGTATCCACTTGCTATCGGGACCGAAGCGGCGAGGCCGGAAAAGAAGAGTCTCATTACCGGCGGATAGTAGACCGAAACCGCCGTTCAACGCTACGGTGGTCTGCGGGTGCGTCGGCACCCGCGGGAGCTGGCGCGGATGCAAGGATCACGGACATGAAAATCGAACCGATCAGTCCGGTGGTTGTTGCGCTCGTGCTGGTCACGATCACCATTGCGGCAAGTACCACGGTAATCTGGAGTCTCATCTCCGCAAACCAGAACCTCTGGGGTGTCTACGTGGCGGTCACCCACATCAACGACCATGTCGACACCCGTGTCCACGCAGATGCGATGGATTCGGTTCGTTCGTTTCTGGATAGCCCGGCGTTTGCCCGCGCCATAGAGATGAGCCCGGACAGTGGACTGGCAGGGGTCACCCCGGAATTGCTGGATGACCGAACAACCGTAGCGAGCCTGAGGGACTGGCTGACCGGGTACATCGACACGCAGATTACGACCGCCGCGTATCTGGTGGTTCTGCTCGCATTTGTGACAGGGGTGCTGGTTCTGGTGTTGCTTGTCACCCGCTCGGACCTGCAACGCCGGTACAGTATTGCTCAGAGCGCGCGTCGCCTGAGCCAGGCGGTCGCCGATACGCAGGATTACGAGCGCGAGCGACTGGGGCGGGAACTGCACGACAACATCGGCCAATTGCTGTCCCTTGTGCGCATGGAGCTCTCCGGGGGTCAGGTTGCTGAAGCGTGCCGAACGCTGGATACCGCATTGGCGGAGTTGCGTGGCCTGTCGCGGCAGCTGTCGCTCCCCGCGCAGTCCGCCACGGATCTCACCACGGAGCTGACCGAACTGGGGCGCCGTTTGCAGGAATCCGCGGGGATTCCCGTGTCCGTTTCGGTGGCCGGCCTCGACCAGGCCCATCTCTCAACTGGAAAGGAGGCGTTCCGTATCGCCCAGGAGCTATTGACCAACGGCATCAAACACGCCCACGCCTCACAGCTTGATCTGCGGATTCTCGGCGTACACCCGGTCCTGATACTCGCGTACAGCGATGACGGCATCGGTTTTGATATCGAACAGGTGACCACCGGGGTCGGTCTGCGAAGCATTCAACAGCGCGTTGAGCTGCTTGGCGGGTCAATTCGGCAGCGCGCATCAAAACCCCACGGAACCGGTACGGCCGTCCGGATTGAACTTCCCCTCAGGGACGGTGAGGGCCAAATCACGTGAAACCGCGGATTCTGCTGGTTGACGATCACCAGATGTTTCGTGACGGCCTGCGGGCGTTTCTCGAGCGGGAAGCGCAGTTTGAAATCGCCGGAGCGGTCGGGACGATCGTGGAGGCT
>JAQIBO010000357.1 GCA_027859055.1 Spirochaeta sp. | reverse complement strand
GGTGTCGTCTGCCCCCACAGGACCGTTGTGGCGGACACAAACATCAGGACAACGATCCCCACCACCCACAACCCCCGTGGAGACGAAACAGAGGGTGATCTTTGTGACCGCGTATTACTTGAGCCCTTCCACATGACTATAGTATGCTTTCCCAACAGGTATTATGAACAACGAGAGCCAGAAAGCACAGGCCTTTGTCACCCGTCTCCTGCAGAATCCGGCCCTTCACGGATTTTCGATGTTGCAACAGGAAGAACAGATCATTCAATTTCTGCACGCCAACGCCGCGCAATTGGCACCGACGCTGAGTTCCAACCAGTTTTTTCCCGGAAAAAACTGGAGCCAGATCTTCAGTCTGCTTATCGACAATCTGTACGAGGTGATCAACGCGAAGCTCCTTCCGGAGGTTCGTCAGCTTGCCACGGAAAAGATCGACTACACGTTTATTCAGCTGATTCAGCAGCATCACGCGGAGTCCGGACAGGTGGGGCAGCAGGTATACGCGCTTGTGGAGAAGCTGCTTGCCAAACCGGAAGTGCGACGGGCGTACACCGGGGCGTACACGATTCTGAAATCGGGAATCGTGGACCGGTACCTCGACGAGATCTTTCTGCGCAAGACGTACATCCACTTCGAAATGACGAAAGTCCAGCGTCTCCGGATGGGCCGGGACGAGATCAAGAACTTCGTCGATCTCAACCTGCTTCTGAAGCCGGAGGTTTTCTATGTGAGTTCCGGTGCTCGTTCCCAGCAGGACCGGGCAACGGGCATGGTCCAGAACCAGTTTGCCGAGAAGGTCGCGGAGGCGCTGAAAAGGGAACTCAAACTGTTGCCGGAACCGGTGCTCAAAAGCATCGTTCACGCCAGTGTGTCGTTCAACGACAACCGGTTTATCGAGGCGACCGCGCGGCTCACCGCAATCTTCGCCGCCCGCGGGCAGGCCTATCATCCCAACGTGAAAGTTGACCGCGGCGCAGACAGCCCCGACAAGAGTTGGCTTTCCACGGCGCGGCGGAATTACAAATTCTACGGCTTCGACGTCAAAATGCTTGACGAGTTATACAAAATCGCGGCGGAAAATATCTGGTAGGTACGTATGAACAGAACCCGAACGTTTCTGGAAAATCTTGTCATCGTTGCGATCGTACTCGTCCTGGTGCAGACGTTTCTCGAGGATCTGGCAACCTTGCTCTCCTGGAGCGTCTCCATCCGCGAGGCGCTGCTCATTGCCGGCTTCTTTTTTGATCTTTTTTTCACCGTCGAGTTTATCGTTCGGGGTTATGACGCGTGGCGTCACCGCCGTTTCGGGTACTATTTCTGGTACGACCGGGGGTGGATCGACTTCCTCGCCAGCATCCCGTTGCTTGTGTTGAACAGCGGACCCGCGCTACTGGCTATGCTCGCCGGAGGTGTGTCGATTGTCGGTGCGGGCAGCATGCTGAACGTACTGAAAGTGGTCAAGGCGATCCGGATCGCCCGGGTTCTGCGCCTCCTGCGCGTGTTGAAGGTGTTCCGGCGGATTAAGAACGCCGATTCCGTTATGGCCCAGCGCCACCTTTCGACGATCAGCGCCACCTCGGTGTCGGTGTTTGTGTTTGTCCTGCTTCTGTTGGCGGCGGGGTCCTCGGTGGTGACGGTGCCCTCCCTGCAAACGGAGTATCGCGAAAGTGTCACCGCGGCGTTCGACTATATCGTCAACGACGGCACGCTCACCTCCGAAGGAAATGAGCGCCTCAGCGCGTTTGCCGGGACGCAGCCGGGAATTCTGGCGGTTGAAACGGACGGGGCGATCCGTTACAGCAAGTACGATCAGGGACATTTTGACCGCTACTACCGCGCCAACGACTACACGGTGCTTGAACAGGCGGGGGTTACTCTTTTCGTCGACCTGCTTCCGCTGAACCAGGAGCAGGCTGCCGCCAATCTGCGCTACTTCATCATTATCGTTGCGGTGATTCTCACCTATCTGCTGATCTACAGCCCCCACTTTGCGATGACCGTTACCGACCCGATTCATGTGATGCGTCGCGGTATGAGCGAACCGAACTATTCGCTGGAGGTGAAGATTCCCGCGGTGTACCGGCAGGACGATGTGTACCGTCTTGCCGGGGAGTATAACCGTGTCTTTTTGCCGATGAAGGACCGGGAACGCGCCACGGAAGAGGGTGACAGCGGCGGAAGCGCCTTGTCTCTCGGCGATATCGACGGCCTGTTTGACGACTGATTTTTGCACCGATGATCATTTCAATGCTTCTGGTAATTATCGAACTGCCGGACATGGAGTCGATAAAGGACTAACGAAAAATCGTTCACAGCGTTCGCGACCGGGTGAACCGGAAGTTTCGGGTGAGCGTTGCCGAGGTGGACCTTGAAGAGAGTCTGTCGTTCAGTCAACTTGGCGTGGCGGTGGTGAGTAACGACCGGACCTACGGGGAGCGGGTGATTCACCGCATCCTGGAGTTTATCGAAGGGATCGTCCCCGGCCGCATCCAGGAAGTACAGACCCACACCGAATCATACGAGTAGGCGCATCCGGTGCGCGTCACCGGGTGAACAGATAGAGGTCCGGAAGCGAAAAGTCCCGCTCCAGAGAGAATACCGGGTTTTCCCGATCCTCACTTGCCGCGGAGAGGGAAAAGTAATGACTGAACGGTTCAAACCGCGCGTCTTCCACGTGCAGTTCAAATGAGAAATCCTGACTGATACCCGGACGTTCCGCGGCCACCGGCGCCGGCCAAAACAGAAACGTACCCGGCGCCTGCAGCGGTATCCGGTACGGATTGGACCAGCGGGGATCAAACATCTCCACCTCCGCCCCCTCGTGGAGCAGCGTCACCTCAACGTCGGTGACCGGCGTAAAAGTTGCTCCGTCGAGGAGCCGCCCCTTTACCGTCGGGAAGTTGAAACAGGGACCGGGAGCGTGGGCGCGATCCCCACTCCCGTAAAAGCTGCGCCGCACCGCACTCACCCGGTGAAGTCCCTCATGAGCAAGCCGGACAAGGTCCACCGACAGTTGGTGGTCCGACAGCAGCTCTTCGGTGAGATGGGCAAACCCGCGTCCCGAACTGACGTAGCGCGGTGAAACCCGGTTCAGGACGTAACAGACCGCATCCACCCGGCATTCCGGAGTGGTGCAGTAGCGCGGCGCCGCACTTTCGGCATCCTCCCGACAGACATCCTCCACCACCGAGGAGACGAGCTCCTCCATCAGGTTATGAATCTCCATGGGACGCTCCTTTTTCGTGTTCCACCGGTATATCAAAGATCTCCTGATTGGCCTCAACGGCGTCCCGGAAGTCGCGGATCGTCTCTTTCAGTGCGAAGTAGTTGAGACCGGCAAAATAGATCTTGGTGAAGACCGTATAGGTGATCTCCTCGCGGTCGGTCTGGAGCGAAAAATAGCACCCGAACTCGTACAGGGAGTGCATCGCCTCTTCCAGACGCTCGCGTACGAAATTTGCCATCTCCGGGGCGAAGGTGAACGTAAACGCCAGCTCGAGAAATTTTGAATCCGCGTCGATGAAAAGACCGGCCTGAAAACCGTCGCCGGCCACAAACCCGGAGCTGTAACTGTCGCTGCTTACGTCGCTTTCGGTGAGTTCATACCCGAGCTCACGAAAGAGAACGTGAACCCGTCTGATTCGTTCTTGCATCAAGCGATTGGGTTTCATGTGATTTTCGAGTTTACATCATCCCCGGGGTGATCACAACTCGGGGGGAGGTACTCGTGATTGATGTTGTGGAGCGAGGCAAAGACCTTCTCCCGGGCGTTGGGGTGCAACGTCGACAGAGACTCGACGATCGGGGCGACGCGGGAGCGAATGTTCACCGTCCGAAAGGGACAGTCGATCGTGCTGACCGGAAGCGCGCACACCTGGGCAACGTGGCGAACCATCTCCTCGCGCACCTCACACAGCGGACGGATCACCCGAAGACCGTCGCGGAAAAACGACTGGACCGGATTCATCGTGGCAAACGTACCGTGAATCGCCATGTTCATAAGCGTTGTCTGGACCAGATCATCCAGATGGTGTCCCGTGGCGATAAGCGGGCGTCCCTCCCAGGAGCGGACGTACTCGAACAGAATTCGCCGCCGGTTGCGCCCGCACCGGTAGCAGTCAAACCGCCCGCCGAACGACGCGGGTTTCATATCCGCGGTAATCACCGTGAACGGGATCTCCAGGGCGTCAAAGAAGCGCCGGATCTCGGCGACTGCTGCCGGTGTGTGGGGGTGTTCCCGCCAGTCGATCATCACCCCTTCCAGGTGGTAGGTGATCGGTACAAACCGGATACGCATGCGCAACGCCAGCGCCATCGCCAGCGAGTCTTTTCCCCCCGAAATGGACAACAGGACGCGGTCGCCGTCGCGGATCATGCCGTACCGGTTTATTCCCGCTCCCGTCCGTTTCAGAAAGCGCATCAGACTCGGTGGCGGGTGAGTGGCAGCCAGTTCACTCCACTGCACTGAGGGTGCACTCCAACAGCTCTTTCGCGGTCTCTCCGGTTTCCGCCCCGCTTCCCAGGGCGTCGCGGGGAATCATCAACCGAATGCGGCGTAACGTCTCCGTAAACGTGCGAACCACGTCGCCGGAAAAGACGCTCTTTTCAGAGAACTCGTAGCGATATCCATCCTCAAAGATCGGGAAATGCGCTTCAAAAGAGATCGGATCGGGGAGGTCGATAATGACGCGGTGCTCCGGAATACCGAGTTCTTTTGCCAGTTCCGCCTCCAGCTCGTGGCGGACCGCGATGTCGTCGATCGCCTGGTGGCGCGGGTCGATCGGGTCAAACGGTACCGTCGCCACCGGTTTCAGAAGCCGGCGCAGACCGACCTCGGCGATCAGTTCAAACGGCGGGTACGGATCGTCTCCAAAGCGGGCGACAAACAGTTCATCGTCGAGTCCGTAGAGGTCTTCGGGGCGGATCACGTGTTCGGCCAGCCCCATATGGACCGCTTTTTTGATCATCGCCGTAGCGACCCGGACCGTCCGGTGCCAGTACACGGCGCGGTACATCAGAAACTTGGAAAACAGAATGTTCTCCACCGCGGATACGCCGGTCTCGTCCAGCCCGATTCCGTCGAATCCCACCGGACGGATGCGACTGATCGCAAAATCGATGTCCTGAAGTCCGTAGGGAACACCACAGAAGTAGGCGTCCCGGTTGAGATAGTCCAGCTTGTCCGGATCAAGACTGCCGGAGAGGAGGCGACGGTACAGGAGTACCTCCTCTGCGCCGTCGGCATCCAGCGTCTCGTCAACGATCGCCGCGACGAGGGCGGGATCAACCCGGAGATCCTCCTTGAGGTGGTGCTGAATCTCGCCTGACTGGATAATACGACCGGTCAGGTGCTCGTGTTCCGCAAGTGGAAGGGACTTGAAACTGTGCGTATAGGGAAAGTGGCCGACATCGTGAAGCAGCGCTGCGGCCAGAAACGCCTTTACGCCCTCGAGCGTCAGTGCCGGTGCATCAGCATGAGAGATGAGACGGGTCAGAATGCGCCGCGCCAGGTGAAACACCCCGAGACTGTGATTGAGCCGGGTGTGTGTAGCTCCGGGGTAGACGAGAAACGTGGGGCCGAGCTGCTTGATGCGGCTGAGTTGTTGAAACTCCGTCGTGTTCACCAGGTGCAGCATTGCCGGTGAGAGGTAGATATGGCCCCACAACGGATCGCGTATCGGCGCGGTGTAATCTGTCTGCAGGTGGTCCCAAATCTCCGGTCGAATTGCCATCGGTACGTTCCTCCGCCGTCCTTGTCGTGACGTCCAGCGCATACTACCATTGACCCGTGGGAAATATTAAGCCCGTCCGGGAACGCTCCGGAAAGACGCCGCTGTCCATCGGCCTGACCGCAGGTGGAATCGTTGTTGCCGCGGCGCTTATCGTGTTTGTCGTCCTCGCCGTACTTCGTGCAGAGGAGGTGGATTCTTCGGGGTCAGATGTTCCGGCGGCGTCCGGATCGTCCGGGGAACGTTCTGTCACCCTCGCGCCGGCCGCCGCTGACCAGTCAAACTCCGAAAATCCGACCGACGGGAGTGACGCCGCAACGGCGCGTTCCTCCGGGGTGGATACCGGGTTTGAGGTGCGGCATCTCGGTGGGGTGGACGGCGTTTCGGTCGCGCTGGGAGCGCTGGTTGCCGAGGAGCCGCCGCGCTTTGCCGCTGTGGAACCGCGCTCGCAGTTGGCCGATGCGCCGGTGCGTGCGCTCTATCCCCCCGGGGCCGCCGGAAACGGCACCACCCCGGACCAAACCTCCGTTCTCGGCGCGGTGGTGGAACTCGTTACCACCGGCGGCGGTGTCGACGGCGACGGTGCAGA
Organism: Spirochaeta sp.; assembly: GCA_027859055.1. Classification (GTDB taxonomy): domain Bacteria; phylum Spirochaetota; class Spirochaetia; order DSM-27196; family Alkalispirochaetaceae; genus Alkalispirochaeta. The sequence goes on along the minus strand of JAQIBO010000357.1, from coordinate 12,712 downwards.
CGGCGCCGGTATAGACGACGCGGGGTCGGTGGAACGCCTGCCGATATCACCGTCGCGGCAAACGTATGTGAACCGGTCGTTTCAGGAGCTGATCGCGGAAATCGGGGAGGTCGATCGGGTGTACCGCGTGCTGGACGGAACCGACGGGGCGCATCTGCTCCTCCGAAACGGCGTACGACAGTGGTGGAGCGTGTGGATTTACGTCTCCGTCGGTGAAATAATCGATGTAGAGTACCTGTTGTCCTCCGAGAGCGATGCTCCGGAGTAGGCGTGTTGGTGGTGACGGTATCAACCGCCGGGTTCCGTCCGTCGATACTCTGTATTGATGTACTATCTTCTGATCGAAGCCGCCGGTGTGCGGCAGGCATCGCGCATCCGTCGGGACTGGCACGACCGCTTCAACAAAGAGCTTGATGCGCTCCTTGGCGAGCACGGGTTTCGCCGTATCGCCCACGAGGGAGATCTGTTTCTCTTCGGCGACCATGACAGCGTTCCCCTCGACCCGGAGGACGTCGCAAATCCCGCCCGTGTGGTGCTGGCGATGCTGCAGGATCAGGGTGACAACCTTCTTGACACCGTCGTTATCGTCGATTTTCACGAACCGGCGCGCGCGGATGTCGCTTTGGCGCGTATTGAGCGGCTGTTGCGCTTTGTCCGTGTTCAGAACGCCGCATACGTGACCGCGTCAGTCGCGCCGGCGGTGGAGCCGGTCGTCGAGCTGAGCGAGAGTGGGAAGATATTCCTGGTTCGACGGTTTCACACGGATGGCCAACTTGCCGACCGTTCGTATCAGCGCTCCATGATCGAAGCGGTCCGCTCCGCCGTGGCGGAGGACGCAATAGAACGGTCGGAAACCCGTGACATCTGGATTACGACATCAGAGATATCCCGAACGGTGGCGGCGCTGCGGATGGAAAGCCCGGTGCCGACGTTGGTGGTACAGTGTGTCGTCGGGCAATCGTCGGAAGCGCTCCTGCACGATCTCGTCCGGCAGCTTGTCGTTCATCTTCGTCATCACTCTCAGGATGAGCCGACGGACAGCGGCATGGCACGGACAGTCGACGCGCTGATGGAACGGTTTTCGCGCCCGGGCGGAGACTATCTCGCATCGTTGTGGGTGCGCGGAGAACTGGAGCTGACCGTTCGCTCCGCCCTCGCCCGTCTTGCCGAGGAAAACCAACGACCACTGGTTGTTCTTGAGGCGTTTGACGCGGCGGAGGCGGCGGACAGGCGCCATTTATTGCGGACGCTCACCGATGAAACGAGCGAGGCGAAACTGTGCCGCTTGATTGCGGTGGCAGCCGATCCGGTGGATAGGTATTTTGGACGGGCCGACGTCGAAGCTGACGCCACCACCGGCGCGCTGCGGTGGGAGGAACGCGACGCCCGGGACGACGTGGACCGACCCGGCACTGAACGCGGTGACGCCGCCGAACGGTACTGGGCGGCACTGGACCGAACGGGAGACGAGGGCGGCGCGGACACAGTCGATTTGGAAGACGCCGAGTACACCGCAACTCTGCAACGGATGCTCAGTCGCAAACACCAGCAAACGCTCTACATTATCCGCGATCTGTACCCCGTTCTGGAACCGCGCATCCGTGACGAGTTGTACCCGCGGACCGGGATTTCCCTCGCGGAACGGGCGCGAATTCTGAAAGACTTCGTGCATATCGGCGTTATCGACGATGTCGGAGCTCCACGGCTGCATCGCCTCATTGCGCCGGTTCTGGACGAGATCGTGTCCGAAGGGGCGGCAGCGGAACTTCGGGAGATCGAACGGGAGTTTCTGCGGGAAAAACTGACGCGGCGCGAGATAATGATGTCACCAACGGTGTGGGACCTGTTGCGGGATACCGTATCCGGCCTGGAACGGAATTGGTTGCACCATGAAGTGCTGCAACAGATCGCCGCAGGGGGATCCTTTGAAAATTACGATCGGTACACTCCATCCGGAGAGCTCAGCAGTCCGATGATGCAGTTGAGTGATGCGGCGGGACGACTCAAGCTGTATCTGCGGGATTCCCGCGGACCGCAGGAGTGTGCAGAGTTGTACAACACGGTGATACGCCTTCTCCCCGTGGTGGCCGGCGCACCGGCGGTTCAGGCTGACGCCCATCTGGGCCTGGCGGAATTTTTCCTGGCACGACGGGAGTACGCAGAGGCGCTGCGGACCGTCAAAGATGCGATCATGCTGCAGCAGAACGCCCCGGATGACGCCGCACTGGGGCGCGGTGTCGCGATGAGTCACCTCCTGATGGCGCGTATCATGTTTGCCCAGCGACGCCTGGCCGACGCGGGACAGTACCTCGGATTTGCCCGGGAGGAGGCGGAGCGTGATGTCGGGACAAGCATGATCGCCCGGGCGATGGACGCGATACGACTCTTTCTGGAAGGAAATCTGAGCCGTTCGGGAAAGATCGCCGGAGAGCTCCTTGACCCGTTATTGCAACGCGGATACACAGACTGGTTTGTCCTGTTGTGGTTCCTGCTGGGGCGGATCAACTACGAGTTCGGAGACTACCGCGACGCCGCTGAGCAGTTCGCGTTTATCCGCCGGTTCTGTGAAGCGTGTGGCGTGGAAGCGCCGCAGGGTACCGCGCAGGCGTGGGAAGGACGCAGCCGTTTCGCTGTTGAAGGGACGCCGGAAGACGCGGAGACCGTGTTTGCCGCATTACCCGAAACGGCGGAGACGCTGCTGTTTCGCGCGGAGGTGTTCAGTCGGTTTGGCCGGTTCGAAGAGGCGCTTCCGCTGCTGGAGACAGCCTATGAGGTGGAAGAGCGTGCCGACCGGTGGCCACGTCTGGGGGTGTGCTGGGACAACGGGTTCGCCTCGATCGAGGATCTGATCATCGCCAACAGCATTGGAAGCACCGAACTGCTGCGGATTATCCGATCGTATTACGCGTGGACTCTGGCGCATCTTGGGCGGCAGGAGGAGGCGGTACCGATCTTCTACGCACTGACGCGCGGAAATGACGGCGCCGGAATTGACCCGTACACCGGGTTGTACAACTATCTGTACTCCAGCGTCCTTCCGGAGGAACGATCGGGCGACCGGGACGACCGGATCACCATTCTCGGGAAATCGGTCAAACTGATCCAGGAGCGGACAAGTCGGATTGATGAGTATCGCGACAAGATGCGGTACCTCCGGCAGAACACGTGGAACCAGCAGCTGATGCAGGAGGCGCGCCACCACAACCTGGTGTAGTGGAGCGATATAGCACGCGATGTAGCGGTGCGATTGACACGCAACGGCGCGCCTGATAGATTGTCGCCTCGTTCATACGGTGGCGTAGCTCAGTTGGTAGAGCAAGCGGCTCATATCCGCTCGGTCAGGGGTTCAAGTCCCTTCGCCACTATCCGTGTCCCGCCGCATCCCGGCGGGGCCGCCTTCCCGGGCAAGCGCATCAATCTCGCGGATAAACTCCTCCACGTTTTCAAAGTTGCGGTACACCGAGGCAAAGCGGATATACGCAACGCGGTCAAGTTCGTATAACCGGTCAAGTACCAGTTCTCCCAGACGGGAGGCGGTGATTTCATGGGAGTCCATCCCCTCGTGAAGCGCCCGCTCTTCCAGTTCGTCGATCATCGTCGCGATCTGCCCCTGACTGACCGAGCGTTTCCGGACCGCCTGCTGGATCCCTTTTTCCAGTTTGATGCGATCGAACGGTTCGCGCCGATTCTTGGACTTCTTGACAACCATGAGCTGCTTTTCTTCGGCTCGTTCATACGAGGTGAACCGGTACCCGCACGAGAGGCATTCGCGACGTCGACGGATCGTTCGGCCGTCGGCAAGGGCCCGGGATTCAATAACCTTGTCCTCCAGAGAGGCGCATTTGGGACAACGCATCGTCAGTGCTCCATATCTGGGGCGAACCCCCGTGTCGGTGTTGTGGTTCCACCCTATACCGCGGTGGCGTTGATTGCAACATTGCGTGGTGGTGAGCCGTGTAGTACACTGTTTTTATGAAACTCGTACATAATGAAATCCCCGTTGAGTTCCTCCGGTCGCTGCCGGAAGGCATGAAACTGGTCAATCGACACGGGCGGGAGTTTCTCGTCGTAGAATCCGTTGTAAGCCCGACGGGCACACCGCTTGTGACCGACAGTGTACGCATTCACGGAGAGCCGAGTATCCGCTTCAAGGCGCGGATCGGCGACGTGGAAGGGCTGATCTTTGTCGATGCGTTCTGGGGAAGCCACGCGAAACTGTTCGGGTTTCTGCCGGAGCTTGGCCATGGCGATCAGTACGTGGAGGCGTCTGTCCTGGAAACGGGAGAGAGTCTGATGATCGAACGCACCTGTGATGTCGAGGGGTGTACCTCAACGCGGGGTATCGAACTTCAGTTGCCCGGCGGTAAAAACCGGATTCACGTCTGTGCGCGTCTCGGCTGTCCGGGACACAAAATCGTCCTGTCTGATCTTGGCAAACCGGTGGAAGAAACGGTCAGCGGGATCAACTTCTTCGGCGCCGGCGGTCTCGAGGACGACTGGTTTGACCAGTTCTGATCGGCGTGCCGCCTTGTCCAAACCGGCGTAGATCGGTACCGTCTCAAGTGTATGGATGAAACAGCACGTTACAACAACGTCCCCCTGACGATATACAACTCCCTTCATCGTACGGCAGAACGGTTTGAGGCGCTGGAGCCGCCGTTTGTTGGTATGTACGTCTGCGGGCCCACAGTGTACTCGGACCCGCACCTCGGCCACGCCCGGACCGCCGTCGCGTTTGATACGGTGTTTCGGTTCTTGCGGTTTATCGGGTACCGCGTCCGCTACGTTCGGAATATCACCGACGTCGGCCACCTTGAAGATGAACAGGCGGGAGCCGGTGAAGACAAGATCGCCAAGCGCGCCCGTCTTGAACGGGTAGAGCCGATGGAAATCGTCCAGCAGTACACCCTCAGCTATCACGACGGAATGCAGCGTCTCGGGTGCGAGCCACCGTCGATAGAACCGCGCGCCAGTGGCCACGTCATTGAGCAAATCGAAGTGGTGGAACAGATTCTGGAGTCGGGCCTCGCCTACGAGTCCAACGGATCGATCTACTTTGACCTTGAGGCGTATGTCGCAGGGACCGGCGCGTCGGGGGACACCACCGCATCCGGGGATACCGCGGCGGCGGGCACCTCCTACGGGCAGCTCTCGGGAAAAGTGTTTGACGACCTGCGCTCCAATACCCGCGCAACCGCCGGGTCCGGAGAAAAACGGAGCGCCCTGGATTTTGCGTTGTGGAAACGCGCCGAACCGGAACACATCATGCGCTGGCGCAGTCCCTGGGGAGACGGGTTTCCCGGATGGCATCTTGAATGCACCACGATGAGCACCCGCTATCTCGGTGAGACGTTTGATATTCACGGCGGCGGGCTGGACCTGCAGTTTCCCCACCATGAAGCGGAGATCGCCCAGAGTCATGGAGCGTTCGGGTGCGATCCGGCGCGGTACTGGATGCATTCAAACATGCTCACCGTGGACGGACAGAAGATGGCCAAGAGTCTGGGCAACTTCATCACCCTCGAGGAGATGTTCACCGGAGCGCATCCGCGCCTTGACCGGGCGTTCGGCCCGATGGTGCTGCGCTTTTTCATGCTTCAGTCCCACTATCGCAGTACGATCGACTTTTCCGGCGCTGCGCTGGAGGCGGCTGAGAAGGGATATCGCCGGCTCATGGGCGGTCTGCGCCAGGCGGAACAGGTGCTTGCCGAAGAGATCGCCGATGAGGCGGTCGCGCTTGCCGAGCGGCGCGGAGCGCTGGCGCGGACCCCGACGGGACCGAAGGATGATCCGGTTGCGCAGAGTGGTGCGGTCGTTCCCCGTGCGGATTCCGTTCCCGCCGAAGACGGGCACGGTCAGGCCGTTGGCGATGCGATCGCCGCGTGCTGGAATGCGATGGCCGACGACTTTCACACTCCCAGGACGATCGCTGCGTTGTTTGATCTGTTGAAGATTGTGCAGCGACCGGAACACGCCGATGCCACCCCGGACGTTCGCCGCGGCGCGGCACGGGTAATTCGCGGGTTCACCCGGTTTGTTCTGGGGCTGCACCCCGATGAAGACGGCGCCGCCGCGTCATCAGGAGGAACAGGCGGTGACGAGACGTTAAACGGTGTGATGGATCTGGTGATCGAACTCCGGGCTGCAGCGCGGCAAAACCGTGATTTTGAAACGGCGGATCGGATACGGGATCGCCTGGCAGCGGCGGGAATCCGTCTGGAAGACCGCAAAGACGGTCCGACAACGTGGACGTACGCCTGAACGGCACGTACAGAAGGGGATACTATGCGTGAACAGACGCTTGCAGATATGAAGGAGTTTCTCCGGGACGCCACGGAGGAACTGCTGATGATGCGGGAGATGGACAATCTCGAGATGTACCGGGTGATAACCGACAAGGGGAAAGAGCTTGAGGGGATCTCCGAAGACGAACGGACCGACGACAACTTTGTGTACGGCTGCGTGAGCAACGTCTATATCGCCGACGAACTGGAGGACGGCAGGATGCACTACCGCGGTGCATCCGAGGCGCACGTCGTTCGCGGTCTGCTGGCGTATATGGTTGAGGCGCTCAACGGACTCCGTCCGGAGGATGTGGTTTCCGGTACGCGTGAAGTGATTGAACAGTTTGCCGAGGACGTCGACCTGAAAACGACGCTTACCCCCAACCGCGCCAACGCCTTTGGCAACATCTATGCCCTGATGGTGGAAAAAGCCGCGGCCCGGGCGGCGTCCTCCTGACCCCAGCGGTGAGTCGGTCTCTCAGCTCGCGGATCAGCGGTCTGTTTTCCTCTCGCCGCGATGAAACGGACGGGGGACGACGTTTTATTGTCGGTGACATCCACGGCTGTTCCCGCACGTTCCGCGCGCTTCTGGAGGACGAACTCGCCGTGACGGCGACCGATCAGGTGTACCTGCTTGGAGACCTGGTGAGCAAAGGCCCCGACAGCATCGGCGTGTTACGGTACGTGGAAGAGATGCGGGCAAACGGCGTGAAGGTGACGATCGTCCGCGGCAACCACGAGGAGGCGATTCTCCGCGCCCGGGACGCCGGTAAGGGCAAGTTGCGGACGATGCTGGAACGGACAAATAACACCGCCCTGTTCGACCCGGAGGATACGCGGAACCTGGACCCGCGATGGGAACGGATGTTTGCCGAAAGCGAGTACGTGGTCTTCCTCCCGGATGCGATTCTTGTCCACGGTGGACTTGATCTGACGCGGCCGGACCCGTACGCCGACGGACCCGACATCGTGAATCGGCGGGACACTGTGTACGATGCGGTCGCCGCGGAAAACCGCACGGTGATCCACGGTCACACCCGGAGCGCCCTTTCGGAGACGATCGAGAGTCTGGTCACCTCCGCCCCGGTGCTCCCGCTGGATAACGGGGCGGTTGGAGCCTCAAGTCGAAAACTGTTCAAGGTGGGTGAGTACGGAAACCTGTGCTGCCTCAACCTGGACACCCGGACGCTGCACGTGCAGCCCAACCGGGACGTGGAGGACGACGACGGCGCGCCCGGCGCGGCGTTCACGCTGCATATCCATCCGCGGCCGGACGAAACCTGAGGCACGCCGCCAACCGATCCGGTGGGCCGCGGAGCTGCATCGCTGCAGACTCCGCAGAACCGGATGGTTCGATATATCGATTTCCCGATATTTACACGACGGAAATATCCACGCTCGGACGGTACTCAAGGAGTGTTCCGACGGCCTCGTGGACGGGGTGCTCGATAAACGCGGTGATGCGGGAGGTGTCGGCGGCGGTGCCGGCGTCCACGGCGGTATAGGCGAGCTGGCTGAGAAGGTAGTCAAAACGGGGAGCCCACTTGCGGGCGCCGAGGCGGGCGGTGGTTGAGCAGTTGTCCACCATGTAGCTTACCCCTCGGGCGTGCATGTACGGGTTGAGGCTGTCCACCGCTTCGATTACCGATTCGTTGACGATCTCCGAGTACACGTGGCCCGCTGCGCGAAGCACGTCGATCTGGGCGATCATCGTGGCGATATAGACGCCGGCGGTAAACGGGTTGAGCGGCGTGCCACCGGGCTTCCGGGCGGCGCGCACCTCTTTGCCGACCTGCCACATGTGGGTGCTGTCGATTGTGTCAAAGGGGTATTCCTTCATTCGCTGTCCCGCGAGAATAACCGAACGGATCTCGTTTCCGCTGGCAACCTCGTCGTAGATCTCCTGAAGGATCTCTTTCGCCGGGCGGTAGGCGGCGCTGTAAGCGACCTCAAACGTTTCCCGGTCAGAGTCGCTGAGGGACTCGTATACCGCCTTGATCCCTTTGTGGCTGATCGTCTCCGAAATGGGTCCGGTGACGCTTTCCACCGTCTCGTTAAACGCCTGTTTGGGGTCCATTCCCTGTTGTTCAACGTAGCGCCGGTAGAGGCTTTCGACGATGCCGTGCACCGCGCCGAGGAGGATGCCGCGCTCACCGTAGATGTCGGAACGGTACTCCATCTCCAGGGAGGTCATGAAACTGAACGGCGAGCCGAGCGCAACGGACCAGCCGATCGCGTAGTCGGTGGCTTTCCCGTCAACGTCCTGCTCAACGGCGAAGCTGGAGTTGATGCCGGCGCCGTCGGTGGTGCGCCCCTGCTCGTACAGGCGGCGGACGCTGGGTCCCATCCCTTTGGGGCACACGCCGATTACGTTCATGTCGTTGGGGAAGTACTCGCCTTTGCTCTTGAGATGGCCCAGGAGAAAGCCGTGGGAGAGACCGAGGGTTGCCCCCGATTTCATCGCCCGGAAGATCGCCGGGTACAGTTCGGCCTGGGCTGCATCGGAGATCAGCAGGAGGACGATGTCGCTTTCGGCGATGACGGTCATCATCTCTTTGAGGGTGCCGTCAGCGGCGGAAAAGCCTGCCGCTTCCGCTTTGCTCCAGGAGCTTGAGTTTTCCCGGAGTCCGACGGCGACGGTGATCTCGCTGCCTGCCTCTTTGAGGGAGTCCCGCAGGTTCTGCGCCTGCGCCGGGCCCTGGCTTCCCCAGCCGATCACACCGATCTGTTTTACACCGTCAAAGGCGGCGGGCAACTTGGCGAAGAGGTGGCGGCCCCCGGGAACGATAAACTCCTCCGTCTCTGCGAGGGAGATCTTTTTCTTGTCAAATACGCGGGTAGTAAAATCAAACTTCATAATGAAGGAGAATACCACTGCGCAACGTTCCGGGACAAGCGGTCGGGGACCGATAAATGCGGCGGAGGTGGGCGCCGGACCGACGAACGCGGCACGGTGGAATCTGGGCATGTTCTTGAGTTTCCTGTTACAATTACGTCCATGAACGAAGCAATTGCAAACCTGACTCCCGAAGCGGTATGGCGCCATTTTGCGGCAATATCGGCGATTCCGCGCTGTTCCAAACAGGAGACGGCGGTCCGGAATTACGTTATCGGTGTTGCCAGGACGAACGACCTGTCGTATCGCACCGATGACGTCGGTAATGTGGTGATCCAGCGTCCGGCCGGGAGTGACGCCGGACGGACTGAAACGGTGGTCCTGCAGGGTCATCTGGATATGGTGTGCGAAAAAAATATGGCCACCACCCACGATTTTGAGAGCGACCCGATCCAACTTATCCGGGACGGCGACTGGCTCACGGCGGACAACACCACCCTGGGCGCCGACAACGGAATCGCCGTGGCGATAATGCTGGCGATTCTTGAGCTCGATGACGCGTCTCTTGGTCCGGTCGAATGTCTGTTCACCGTCGACGAGGAAACCGGCCTGACCGGCGCGGTGGGACTGGACCCGTCTCTGATCAGCGGGCGCACGCTGATTAACCTCGATACCGAGGAAGAGGGCTTTTTCTGTATCGGCTGCGCCGGTGGGAAAAACACCTCCGTGTCGCTCCCGCTGGTGTGGGAGGAACGTTCCGCACCGCCTGACGGGACAACGCTTCTGGAACTGCGCATTACCGGGTTACGGGGCGGCCACTCCGGGGCGGAAATCCACCTTGAGCGGGGAAACAGTAATGTCCTCGGTGGGAGGCTGCTTGCGGCGATCCGGGAGGTGATGCCGACGGTGCGTATCGCCGATATCGCCGGCGGGGACAAACACAACGCGATACCCCGGGAGTTTCGGGCGGTTGTGGCGGTACCTGCGGGAACGGGAGAGACGCTGGACCGGATCTGCCGTGACCTGACCGGGGTGTTCCGGGATGAGCTTGGCGCGGAGGATCCGGATGTGAAGGTCGCCGCTGCCACTGCCGTGGAAACCGACGCGCCGGTACGGTTGCTTGGGATAGCCGATTCGGGACGCATCATCGATCTGCTCCGGGCGATACCCCACGGGGTGCTGGGGATGAGCCGGGAGGTGCCCGGCCTGGTTGAAACCTCCACCAATCTGGCGTCGGTTGGTGTTTCTGAAGGGGCGCTGCGTATCCTCACCAGTCAACGCTCCTCCCGGGGAAGCATGATCGACGCGGCCGCTGAGCATGTTGCCGCGCCGATGCGGCTTGCCGGAGGAGAGATCACTTTTGATGACGGGTATCCCGCGTGGCCACCACGACCGCAGAGCGATCTGGTGGATACCGCGGTTGCGGTGTATACGAAACGATTTGGAACCGCTCCGGAGGTCGGCGCGTTTCATGCGGGACTGGAGTGCGGTGTTATCGGTGACAAGGTGGGAGGTATGGATATGATCTCCTTCGGACCGGATATGCAGGGTGTGCACACGCCGGATGAGAAGATCAGTATTTCCTCAACCGAGCGGACATGGGAGGTGCTGCTGGATCTGCTGCGCGCCCTGGCGCAGGAGTAACGGCCCGTGGAAATAATGAGATGCGACAAATGGCACCGCGTGCCGACGGCCAATCGCGCGAGTGGCCTTGAAATTGTCGCTGTCTATCGTAATAGTTGAACACAGAGGTATCAGATGGGGAAACGAATACTCGTTGTCGATGACTCGGCGGCGGTACGACAGAGTGTTGCATACGTTCTGGATCAGGCGGGCTATGAGATCGTCCAGGCCGGCGACGGAAAAGATGCGTTGACGAAGCTCGACGGAAAGCCCTTCGCGCTGGTCGTGACCGACGTGAACATGCCGAACATGGACGGAATCGAACTGACACGGCAGATTCGCGCCAACGGAGACTACAAGTTCACCCCGATCGTCGTACTGACGACGGAGTCTCAGTCGGAAAAGATGAACGAAGGAAAGGCGGCTGGAGCGACCGGCTGGATCGTCAAACCGTTCAACTCTGAAAAACTGCTTCAGGTTGTGAAGCGTCTGGCCGGATGAATCTCGCGACCGTCGTTCTCATGGCGCTGGCAGTTCACTTCGGTGGCGCCGAGCTTGATCTGGCTCGAAACGTTTCGATGGAGTGGTTCCAGTCTTCCCGGCTGGCGGGAGCGTGGGAACTGCAAAGCCGGAGCGACGGAGTCTATACGTTCTTCGCCGGCAATTCCACGGTGCTGGTAGAGCGCCTCTCCGCGCCGGACCGAACGTACAGTATCACCTACCTGTGCGGGGACGAGCTTGATACCGTCTCCGTCGTTTCTCTGGTCGACCTGCCCCAGGGAAGCGCTGTTGGACGCGCGGGCCCGCCGGGAACACCGATTTACGTTGACCAGGACAGTGTTCTCGCCGCATTTGAGCGGCGGGACGCGGAGGGAGCTGTCATGGAGGCGGTTCCGGTAAACGGGGCGGCTGGTGCAGGCAACGCGGGTGAAGCTCCCGGTAACGAAACGGATGCCGGCGCGGTCGACGACCCGCGGGAAGGTGCGGCGGGTCGCCCGAGCGGGCCCGGGGATAGCGAGGCGCCGGCTGGTCCCGCGCTCGGGCGCTACGAGATCACCCGGGGACGCGGCCTTATCACGCTGATCGACGCGGTGAGTGCGCAGGTGCTGACGGTGCGCTTCTGACCGTTCAAAGGCTCACCGCTGACCGCCACCACCGCCCGCTGACAACCTTGCAACAAGCTGCCGATTCTGGTACCTCCTTGCCTTATGCACATCATGTTTGTCTGTTCCGGAAATATCTGCAGAAGCCCACTCGCCCACCGCATGCTTGAACATCAGGCGAAACAGCGCGGGATGGCGGAGCATCTCACCGTTGAATCATCCGGCACCGGTGCGTGGCACGTCGGGCAGGACGCGGACCCGCGGATGCGCAAAACCGCCGCCGCCCACGGCCTCACGTTCCACCATCCCGCCCGGATGATCGAACGTTCGGATCTTGTCGACTACGATGTGCTCTTTGCGATGGACCGTGGTCACTACCGGCAGATTCGGGCGATGGGGCGACATAACTTCGACGACGAGCTCGCTTCGCGTGTGTACGTTTTCCGCCAGTTTGACCCGCTTGTTGCCGGGGACGGCGTCGTCACCCCGGAAGATGCTCCGGATGTCCCCGATCCGTACTACGGCGGTAAAGACGGCTTCGAAGAGGTGTACCGCATCGTCGAACGCACCTGTTCCCGTATTCTTGATGAAATAACGGCGGGCAATTTACCCTGAGTGCCGGCCGGGAGGCAGTACCGATGAGCGACGCACCGACACCGACATTTTCCGTTGACGATCTCTTCCTCAACGCCGGTGATCCCGACGCTGCGGTAACCGCGCTGTTTGGCGCGGATGTCTCAATCCGTCGGCGCCACGGCGTATCCGGCGGCAGCATCAACCGCGCGGAGATGCTTGAGCTGTCAAACGGGGAGTCGGTCTTTCTGAAGCGGAACAGCGACCGCCACGAGCGCCTCTTCGAGGAGGAG